>NZ_JACARS010000059.1:0-6171 GCF_013386485.1 Pseudomonas sp. P7758
CTGACCCACCGCATTCGCGAGCAAGCCCGCTCCCACATTTGAACTGTGTTGAGCCCGAGCCTCAGCGTTTGCTAATGAACCATTACTCCAATCGTAACGGTTCACCGCCCAGCTTGATTGATGCCCCCCCAATACCCTCCTAAGGTACAGCCCACGACAGCAAATCCCGTGGAGCGACCATGACAACAACAACTTCCCCCGACTCGCGCTGGACGCGGCGGCGCGATGAGAAGCAGCGCCGCCTCGCATTGGTGCGATCCTTCGCCGATGGCGCCGTGCTCCCCAGCGAGCGCATTGTCGAAGCCCTGGAAGCCCTGATCCTCCCCGGCGACCGCGTGGTGCTGGAAGGCAACAACCAGAAGCAGGCCGATTTCCTCTCGCGCTCCCTGGCCAAGGCCGACCCCGCCAAGCTCCACGACCTGCACATGATCATGCCCAGCGTCGGCCGCTCCGAGCACCTGGACCTGTTTGAAAAGGGCATCGCCCGCAAGCTGGATTTCTCCTTCGCCGGCACCCAGTCCCTGCGCATCAGCCAGTTGCTGGAAGACGGCCTGTTGGAAATCGGCGCGATCCACACCTACATCGAACTCTACGCACGGCTGGTGGTGGACCTGATCCCCAACGTGGTCCTGTCGGCCGGCTTCATGGCCGACCGCGCCGGTAATATCTACACCGGCCCGAGCACTGAAGACACGCCAGCGCTGATCGAGCCGGCCGCCTTCAGCGATGGCATCGTCATCGTCCAGGTCAACCAACTGGTGGATGACGTCACCGACCTGCCTCGCGTCGACATCCCCGCGAGCTGGGTCGATTTCGTGGTGGTCGCTGACAAGCCCTTCTACATCGAACCGCTGTTCACCCGCGACCCACGCCACATCAAGCCCGTGCATGTGTTGATGGCGATGATGGCGATCCGCGGCATCTATGAAAAACACAACGTTCAGTCGCTGAACCATGGCATCGGTTTCAACACCGCCGCCATCGAATTGATCCTGCCGACCTACGGTGAATCCCTGGGCCTGAAGGGCAAGATCTGTCGCAACTGGACGCTCAACCCGCACCCAACCCTGATCCCGGCCATCGAAAGCGGCTGGGTCGAAAGCGTTCATTGCTTCGGCACCGAACTGGGCATGGAGAACTACATCGCCGCCCGGCCGGATGTGTTCTTCACGGGTCGCGACGGCTCGCTGCGCTCCAACCGAATGTTCTGCCAGCTGGCCGGCCAGTACGCGGTGGACCTGTTTATCGGCGCCACCTTGCAGGTCGATGGCGACGGTCATTCCTCCACCGTTACCCGTGGCCGCCTCGCCGGTTTTGGTGGTGCGCCGAACATGGGCCACGACCCGCGCGGTCGCCGCCATGGCACACCCGCCTGGCTCGACATGCGCCACGACGACGCCCCGGAAGCCTTGCTCGAACGCGGCAAAAAGCTCGTGGTGCAGATGGTCGAGACGTTCCAGGAAGGCGGTAAACCCACCTTTGTCGAAACCCTCGACGCGGTGGAAGTCGCCCGCAAAAGCGGCATGCCCCTGGCGCCGATCATGATCTACGGCGATGACGTCACGCACCTGCTCACCGAAGAAGGCATCGCCTACCTGTACAAGGCCCGTTCCCTGGAAGAGCGCCAGGCGATGATCGCCGCCGTGGCCGGGGTGACCGCCATCGGCTTGCGCCACAACCCCAAGGACACCGCACGCATGCGTCGCGAAGGCTTGATTGCGCTGCCCGAAGACCTCGGCATCCGCCGCACCGATGCCACCCGCGAGCTGCTGGCCGCCAAGAGCGTGGCCGATCTGGTGGAGTGGTCCGGTGGCTTGTACAACCCGCCCGCCAAGTTCAGGAGCTGGTAAATGCACGCACTCAAACTGCACGACCTGACACTGGCCGAACGCCTGGCCGACATGGCCGTCGACGCCTTGATTGATGAGGCGGACCTGTCGCCGAAACCCGCCCTGGTAGACCGTCGCGGCAACGGTGCCCATACGGATTTGCACCTCGGCTTGATGCACGCCTCGGCGCTGTCGCTGTGGCCGGCGTTCAAGGAAATGGCCGAGGCCGCTGTCGAATTTGGCGAAGTCGGTTTGCCCCTGCGTGAAGCCCTCGGGCGCATCGGTCGCGAAGGTGAGCAGGCGATGCTCGTCACCACCAGCGGCGTTAATACCCATCGCGGTGCGATCTGGGCCCTCGGCCTGTTAGTCGCCGCCGCCGCACTGCAACCGGAATCCTGCACTGCCAGCGCGGTGACGTTGCGCGCCGCCCGCCTGGCCTTGCTCAACGACCGTTACGCACCGCAACCGCTGAGCCACGGCGCCCAGGTCGCACAACGCTACGGCGCACGCGGTGCCCGCGAAGAGGCGCAACTGGGCTTTCCGTCGGTGCTGCAACGCGGCCTGCCCCAACTGAAGAAAAGCCGCCTGCAGCAACACGGCGAACAGAACGCGCGCCTCGACGCCTTGCTGGCGATCATGACCGACCTGGCCGACACCTGCGTGCTCTACCGCGCCGGTCCTGAAGGCTTGCAGGCCATGCAACAAGGCGCTCAAGCGGTGCTGGACGCCGGCGGCAGTGCAAGCCTCGCCGGCCGCCGCCAACTGCATGAGCTGGACCAGCAACTGCTGGCGCTGAATGCCTCCCCCGGTGGCGCCGCCGACCTGTTGGCCGCCTGCCTGTTTATCGACCGCCTCGACGGAGCGCTGTGATGGAAACCTTATCCTTTGAATTTCCCGCCGGGCAGCCCGCCAAGGGCCGCGCGCTGGTAGGTTGCGTCGGCTCCGGCGACCTCGAAGTGCTGCTGGAACCGGGCACCGCCGGCACCCTGACGATTCAGGTGCAAACCTCGGTCAATGGTGCGCAGCTACGTTGGCAGCATCTGTTCGAGCGGATCTTCCAGGAACAGACACCCCCCGCATTGAACATCGATATCCACGACTTCGGCGCCACACCCGGCGTGGTGCGCTTGCGCCTGGAGCAAGGCTTCGAGGAGATCGGTCATGACTGACTTGCTGAACAAACACAGCTTCGTCGAACTCGGCGCCCGGCAACGGGCCAAGGCCTTGCTCGACGCGGGCAGCTATCGCGAACTGATCGACCCGTTCCAGCGCGTCATGTCGCCGTGGCTGAGCCGCCAGGGCGTGGTGCCGCAGGCAGATGACGGCGTGGTGATCGCCAAGGGCAGCATCGCCGGCTTGCCGGTGGTCATCGCGGCCATCGAAGGCAATTTCCAGGGCGGCAGTCTCGGTGAAGTCGGCGGCGCAAAGATGGCCGGAGCACTGGAGTTGGCTGCTGAAGACAACCGCAACGGCATCCCGACGCGCGCCATCCTGCTGCTGGAAACCGGCGGCGTGCGCTTGCAGGAAGCCAACCTGGGCTTGGCTGCCATCGCCGATATCCATGCGGCGATTGTCGACCTGCGCCAGTACCAGCCGGTGATCGGCGTGGTGGCGGGCAGCGTCGGTTGTTTTGGCGGCATGTCCATCGCGGCAGGCTTGTGCAGTTATCTGCTGGTGACCCGTGAGGCGCGCCTTGGCCTGAACGGCCCGCAGGTAATCGAGCAGGAAGCCGGCCTTGAAGAATACGACTCCCGTGACCGGCCCTTCATCTGGAGCCTGACCGGCGGTGAGCAGCGTTTCAACAGTGGCTTGGCCGACCGGTATGTGGCCGACGACGTGGCGCAGATTCAGCAGCAGATCACTGAGTTGCTGCAACAAGGCTTGCCGGAAAACCAGCGCAGCCGTCAGGTTGATCACTATCTGGAACGCCTGGCCGCACTGAACGCCGAACCGCAAATCGACCCGGCGACGGTTCGCGATCTGTATCAGGGAGAACGCTCATGAGAGGTTTGCAGTGGTTCAACGCATTGAGCGGCGACGCAGCGCCAGTGAGCGGTTTGCCGAACTCGCTGAAAGTCGCCGACGGTGTGCTCGGTGATCAGCCAGTGCGCTTTATCGCGGTGGTCACCGACCCGCAAAACCGCTTCCCTCGCGCTCGCAACGGTGAAGTCGGTTTGCTGGAAGGCTGGGGCTTGGCCAAGGCGGTTGATGAAGCGATCGATACCGGCGACAAGCGTCCGCTGATTGCCATCGTGGATGTGCCGAGCCAGGCCTACGGTCGTCGCGAAGAGGCCTTGGGCATTCACCAGGCATTGGCCGCCGCTGCCGACAGCTACGCCCGTGCCCGCCTGGCCGGTCACCCGGTGATCGCGCTGCTGGTGGGCAAGGCGATGTCCGGCGCCTTCCTCGCCCATGGTTACCAGGCCAACCGCCTGATTGCCCTGCGCGACCCCGGCGTGATGGTGCATGCCATGGGCAAGGCTTCGGCGGCGCGGGTAACCCTGCGCAGTGTTGAAGAGCTGGAAACCCTGGCCGCCAGCGTGCCGCCGATGGCCTATGACATCGACAGCTATGCCAGCCTCGGCTTGCTCTGGGAGACCTTGTCGGTCAGCCAGATCGAGCAGCCCACCACCGAAGATGTGGCGCGGGTCAGCGATTGCCTGGTGCAGGCGATCAAGGATGTGCAGGCCGGCGGTCGGGACCTGAGCGGTCGCCTGGGCGCCGCCAATCGCGCTGCCTCCAGCCACGTGCGCCAACTGCTGCGGGAGCAATGGTGAACGCTCACGACTTGCTCTGGGGCATGACCCCGGCGCATGCGCCCGCTGATGCGCCGGCCTGGGTGCTGGCAGCATTGGCCGCTGGGCATCCGGTGGTGGTGCGCCGGGCGAACGCGTCGCCGGGCGAGGTAGCGGTGGGGGTACGCGGGCGCTTGCGCGAGCAGCGCTTCGCCGCCGTGATGCCGATGGCGGCGGTGCAGCGGCGCGTGGTGCCGGAAGACCTGCGCGGTGTGATCTCGCCAAGGGATTTGCCGGCGTTGCAGGCCCTCGCTCAGTTGCAACCGGTGCTGGCGGGAGAGAGTTGGGGCGTCACCGGCAGTGCGGGTTTCGAGTTGGCCAGCGGTGTCGAAGCGCTGCATGCCAAGAGCGATCTGGATTTGATTTTGCGCACGCCCGAGCGCCTTGATCGCAGCGATGCAGAGGACCTGCTGGCGATACTGGATACGGCGGTGTGCGCCGTGGACCTGCAACTGCAAACGCCTTTTGGCGCGGTCGCGTTGCGTGAATGGGCCGGTGGTTCGCGTCGCGTGCTGCTGAAGAACGCCAGCGGCGCGCAGCTGGTGCTCGATCCTTGGCAGGCCGTGGCATGAGTAGCCTCCTGGCATTCCCGGGGCAGGGCGCCCAGCGTCCCGGCATGCTCCAGCAATTGCCGCGTGCGGTGCTGGACGAAGCCAGTGCTGCCCTCAATGAGGATGTGCTTACCCTGGATTCTGCCGAAGCGCTGGCCTCGACCCGTGCCGTGCAGCTCTGCCTGTTGATTGCCGGTGTCGCCAGTGCGCGTTTGCTGGAACACACCCCCGATTACGTCGCCGGCCTGTCCATTGGTGCCTATCCGGCCGCCGTGATCGCCGGCTCGCTGGACTTTGCCGACGCGTTGAAACTCGTCAGCCTGCGCGGCGAATTGATGCAACACGCGTATCCCCACGGCTACGGCATGACCGCCCTTATCGGCCCGGACCTGTCCACCGTCGAGGCCTTGCTTGCTCAGGTCCACAGCCCGCAAACCCCGGTTTACCTGGCCAATATCAATGCCGACAACCAGACGGTCATCGCCGGCAGCGATGAGGCCATGAAGGCGGTCGCCAATCTGGTGCGCGGCAACGGCGTCGCCAAACGCCTGGCCGTCAGCGTGCCGTCTCATTGCGTACTGCTGGAAAAACCCGCCGAGGCCCTGGCCGAAGCATTCGCCCAAGTGACACTGAAACCGCCGAGCATCACCTACCTGAGCAGCACCCGCGCCCGGCCGATCCACAACACCGAACACCTGCGCGACGACCTCGCCTTCAACATGTGCCGCATCGTCGACTGGCGCGGCACCGTGCAAAGCGCCTTCGAGCGCGGTGTGCGCCTGCATATCGAACTGCCTCCCGGTGCCGTGCTTACAGGCCTTGCGCGCCGGGTGTTCGAGCAAGGCACCGTCATCGCCTTCGAAGGCGCCCGCCTGGACACCTTGCAGGCCTTGCTGCGAGAGGAGGGAAACCATCACCGATAGAGCTCCACCAAGGCTGATGCTGGTCGGTCAAGAGATAGAGCGGGTCACCAATGACCTGTGGCGAGGGAGCTTG
>NZ_JACARS010000059.1:6222-14135 GCF_013386485.1 Pseudomonas sp. P7758
AAGCTCCCTCGCCACAGGTACGGTATTCATCTTTATCGGATCGGCATTGCCGCCCAAGGCTTTCGAAGCACAAAAACAACAATTTCGATGAAGCACTTTGAGGACAACCATCATGATTATTTACGGTGTGGCGTTGCTGGCGATCTGCATGTTGGCCGGCGTGATTCTGGGCGACATGCTCGGCGTGTTGCTGGGAGTCAAATCCAACGTGGGCGGGGTGGGGATCGCGATGATCCTGCTGATCTGCGCACGGTTGTGGATGCACAAACACGGCGGCATGACCAAGGAATGCGAGATGGGTGTCGGCTTCTGGGGTGCCATGTACATCCCGGTGGTGGTGGCGATGGCGGCGCAACAGAACGTGGTGACCGCGCTGCACGGCGGCCCGGTGGCGGTGCTGGCCGCGATTGGTTCGGTGGTGGTGTGCGGTTGCACGATTGCTTTGATCAGCCGTACGCACAAAGGCGAACCGTTGCCCGATGAAGAGCCGCTGATCGCGGTTGCACCTGTCGCGGGAGGTCGCTGATATGTGGGAACTCATCGAGAAAGGCCTGGCAAATAACGGCTTGGTCACCGCCTTTGCATTTGTCGGCGTGGTGATGTGGATTTCGGTGGTGCTGTCCAAGCGCCTGACCTTCGGGCGCATCCACGGCTCAGCCATCGCGATTGTGATCGGGCTGGTGCTGGCCTGGGTGGGCGGCACCTTGACCGGCGGGCAGAAAGGCCTGGCGGACGTGGCGCTGTTTTCCGGGATCGGCTTGATGGGCGGCGCCATGCTGCGGGACTTTGCCATCGTGGCCACGGCGTTTGAAGTACAGGCCACCGAGGCGCGCAAGGCCGGCTTGATTGGTGCGATTGCCTTGCTGTTGGGCACGGTGCTGCCGTTTATCGTGGGCGCGAGTATCGCCTGGGCGTTTGGTTATCGTGATGCGATCAGCATGACCACCATCGGCGCGGGCGCGGTGACGTACATCGTCGGGCCGGTGACCGGGGCGGCGTTGGGTGCAAGCTCGGATGTGGTGGCGCTGTCCATCGCGACTGGGTTGATCAAGGCGATCCTGGTGATGGTGGGCACGCCCATGGCGGCACGCTGGATGGGCCTGGATAACCCGCGCTCGGCGATGGTGTTTGGCGGCCTGGCCGGTACGGTGAGCGGCGTGACGGCAGGCCTGGCAGCGACGGACCGGCGGTTGGTGCCGTATGGCGCACTGACCGCCACCTTTCACACCGGGCTTGGGTGTTTGCTGGGGCCGTCGGTGCTGTACTTCATCGTGCGCGGGATTGTCGGCTGACCCGAGATGTGTCGACCGCTTTTGTGGCGAGGGAGCTTGCTTCCGCTGGAGCGCGAAGCGGTCCCAATGCATTCTTCCTGAAACAACGCGGGCGCTGATTTTACGACTGCTGCGCAGCCGAGCGGGAGCAAGCTCCCTCGCCACAGGGGATCATTGTCAGGTTTGGCGGTTCGCATACATCCGGCACTCCGCCAACAGCGCGAGCAGGTTCGGGTCGCGTTCCTTGGCTTTCAGAAACACCACGCCAATGTGCTGCTGCAAACGGTAGCGCGGTTGCAGGGGAATCAGCTTCACCCGGTTCTCGTACACCGCCGCAATCCGTCCCGGCAGCAGCGCATAACCCACGCCCGAACTGACCATGCTCAGCAGGGTGAAGATGTCGTTGACCTGCATCGCCACCTTCGGCTCGAACCCTGCCTGCTTGAATACGCGGTTGCCATCCTGATGGGTGGCGAAGCCTTGGGTGAGGGTGATGAAGGTGGCGTCGCGCACGTCCGCCAGGTCGATTTCCTGTTCGCGGTCGAAGGGTGAATCGGCCGGGGTGGCGAGGAAGATGTCGTCGGAAAACAGCGCGATCTGCTCGCAGTCCGGATCGTTAGCGTGTTCGTCGAGGGAGATCAGGATCGCATCGACTTCCATGTTCTTCAGCTTGTAGAGCAAGTCGAAATTGGAGCCGAGGATCAGGTCGATGTTGAGTTCGCTGCGGCGAATCTTCAGCCCCATGATCAACTGCGGCACGGTCTTCACCGTCAGCGAATACAGCGAACCCAGCTTGAAGCGCTCGGCGGAGAAACCGGCGGCTTCGCGGGTGACCCGCACGCTGTCGACCACATCCTGCACCAGCTTCTGCGCACGCTCTTCCAGCACATAGGCGCTTTCCAGCGGCGTGAGGTTACGCCCTTCGTGCTTGAACAGCGGGCAGCGCAGGGCGTTTTCCAGGGAGTGGATCGCCCGGTGCACGCTGACGTTGCTGGTCTGCAATTCAGCCGCCGCCCGCGCCAGGTTGCCGGTGCGCATGAACGCCAGGAAAATTTCCAGCTTCTTGAGGGTGAACTCTTCGTCGATCAGCATGGGCGTGACTCTTGTTCGAATGCCGTCGATTGTGCCCCTAAAACCAGTTCACTCCCAGCCATGCACTGCACAGGCCCAACACTACGCCGAGGATGATCAGCCAGATCGCGTTGAGTCTTGTGTAATACACCACGGCAGCGCTGGCCAGGGTCAGTACCAGGCTGGTGGCGTTGTTTTCCAGGCTGTTCATCAGGATGTAGCTGGCGGCCAGGATCAGCCCGATGGAGATCGGCAGCAGGCTGCCTTTGACCCGCTGCACCCACGGGGTTTTGCTGTGTTTTTCCAGCCAGCCGGCGCCGAGGTAGGTGAGTACCGAGCAGGGCACCAGCTTGGCGGTCAGGGCCACCAGGGCGCCGGGCAACCCGGCGGCTTGCTGGCCGATAAATACCAGGAACATGCCATTGGGCCCCGGCAAGGCCTGGGACAAGGCGAAGAAGGCGACGAACTGGGCGTCGGTGATCCAGTTCATGTCGGTGACGGTGTAGCGGTGGATATCGCTCAGGGCCACGGTGTTGCCGCCAATCGCCATCAGCGACCACAGCGCGCATTGGATCATCAGGTGAAACAGCACGCTCTGCATCAGCCAGCCACCTTCTGCTTGCCCATGAAACTCAAGGCCAACGAGCTGGGAATGCAGATCAGCAGGACCATCCACAACGGCAGCACCAGCACCGCCATCAACACGAAGGTCAGGACGAACGCGCTGTAATTCGCCAGGGTTCGCGGCATGGCCTTGAGCAGGCGCAAGGTGGTGCCGAGCATCAGCCCGGTGGCGATCGGCATCACCGCGCCGAAGATCTGCTGCACCACGTCATGGCTCCACCATTTGGCATAGGCGAAGCCGGCCAGCACGGTGATCAGCGAGGGGAACAGATACAAGCCGACCACGGTCACAACCGCACCCGGCAAACCGTGCAGGCGCCGACCGTAGATGATGCCGACGTTGGCGATATTCGGCCCGGGAAAGAATTGGCCGGTGGTCAGCAGCTCGTTGAAGCCTTGTTCGCTGACCCACTGCCTGCGGTCGACCATCATCTGCCGCGCCCAGGGCATCACGCCGCCGAAGCCAAACAGGCCGACCATGGCGAAGTTGTAAAACAACTGCCACAGACTCGGGTGGGGCTGGGCAGGTTCGAGGTCGGGCATGGGCGTTACCGATGAGGGGCTTTTATGTAGGAGCTGGCTTGCCGGCGATAGCGGTGGGTCAGACATGCATCTGCTGCTGATACACCGCTATCGCCGGCAAGCCAGCTCCCACAGGATGAAGCGAATCATCCATCGGCATGTGTATTTGGGCAAATGAAGAAAGGTTGTTACCTGATATTGGGTGGGTGACGTCAGAATGGTCGAGGTGATAACCGTTATTCGAGGTGAGTGACACATGTATCACGGGGAACGATTCAACGCCTGGAGCCACTTGCTCGGGGCGGTTGCGGCTTTTGTGGGTGCGGTATGGATGTTGGTGGTGGCCAGTATGGACGGCAACCCCTGGAAGATTGTCAGCGTGGCCATTTACGGTTTCACATTGCTGGTGTTGTACAGCGCGTCCACCGTTTACCACAGCGTGCGCGGGCGCAAGAAAGCGATCATGCAGAAGGTCGATCACTTTTCGATCTACCTGCTGATTGCCGGCAGCTACACGCCGTTTTGCCTGGTGACGCTGCGCGGGCCGTGGGGCTGGACGCTGTTCGGGATTGTGTGGGGGCTGGCGGTGATCGGCATCCTGCAGGAGATCAAGCCACGCTCCGAGGCGCGGATTTTGTCGATCGTGATCTATGCGGTGATGGGCTGGATTGTGCTGGTGGCGGTCAAGCCGCTGATTGCTGCGCTGGGGCCTACCGGGTTTGCCTGGCTGGCGTCGGGCGGGGTGCTGTATACCGTGGGCATTATTTTCTTTGCCTTGGAGGACCGCTTGCGGCACTCCCACGGGATCTGGCATTTGTTCGTGATTGGCGGCAGCCTGCTGCATTTCGTGGCGATCATGGGGTACGTGTTATAGCCGGTCCAATTGCTCATGGGCCCGGCTGCCGAAGATCTCCAACAGGCTCGCCAGCATATGCGGCGGCGGTTCGTCGGCGCGGGTCAGGGCGTACAAGGTGATTGGCAGCGGCGGCGCAAGGGGGCGAATGCAAGTAGTGGCCGGTGATGCGCCGAGGGCGGTGAACGGATCAATCACCGCCAGCCCGGCGCCGGATTCGACCATGGCCCTGGCCAGGGAATAGGTCTGTACTGCGATGCTGACCCGTGGCGGTGGATCGACCGCTTCCAGGTAGCTGTCCAGCTTCGCCGACAACGGGTCGGCGCTGGACAGGCCAATCAACGGCGCGCCCGCCAGGGCCATCAGCGGCAACGGTTTGCCTAGCTCGTTTTCCTTCCAGTAACCCTGCGGCGCCAGTGCCACCAGCACGCCGTGGGCCAACGGCTGGGCGTTCAGCCCTGGGTGATCGGGCGGTTGCAGGGTCAGCGCCACGTCGACCTCACGCATCAACAGGTTTTGCACCAGCTCGCGGCTGTGGGCGCTGGAGAGCTCGCAGGCGATGTCCGGGTAGCGTTGGGTCCATTCGCGGATGGCCGGCGGCAGCAACGACAAGGCCAGCGCGGGTGTGGCGCCGATACGCAGGCTCTGGCCCGGCTCGCGGCGCAGGTTCTGCGCCAGGCGCCGCACGCCTTGCAGGCTTTCGGTCACCTTGTCGACTTCGCGTTCCAGCGCCAGCGCTTCCGGGGTTGGCTGCAGCTTGCCGCGTATACGCAGGAACAGCGGGAACCCCAACTGCAACTCGGCGTGCTGCAGCACCTTGCTCACCGCCGGCTGCGAGACATGCAGCAACTGGGCGGCGGCGCTGATGGAACCGGTCTGGCGGATGGCCTGGAAGATTTCGATATGACGCAAGCGCATGGGCAGTCCATAACCTTTGTTTATGGGTGACCCATCTTTATTCATTGTCCCGCCGCTGTCACCTGCCTCTAACCTTCAAGCCTGACATCGCACGGTTAAGGGACGCACATGGCTCAGCAGGTTTGCATCATCGGCGGCGGGGTTATCGGCCTGGCGAGTGCCTACGCGCTGGTGCGTGCCGGCATGCAGGTGACGGTGGTCGAAGCTCGGGAAACCCTGGGCAGCGAGACCAGCTTCGCCAACGGCGGGCAGTTGTCCTACCGCTATGTCGCACCGCTGGCCGACAAGGGCGTGCCGCTGCAAGCCATCGGCTGGCTGCTGCGCGGTGACTCGCCGCTGAAGCTGCGCCCGCGCATGGACCCGGCGCAGTGGCGCTGGATGGCCTCGTTCCTGGGCGCCTGCCGTGGCTCGGTGAACCAGCGCAATGCGGCCCACCTGCTGCGCCTGGCGTCCTTGAGCCAGGGCACCCTGCAACGCTGGCGTGAAGAAGACCAACTGGGCGGTTTCCACTGGCGGCGCAACGGTAAGCTGGTGACCTTTCGCAGCCTCGACAGCTATGAACGCGCCTTGAATAAAGTGACCGACCCGCTGCAACAGCAAGTGCTCTCGGCGGCGGACTGCGCACGGCTGGAACCGACCCTGGACAGCGCCAGTTTTGCCGGCGGCATCTATACGCCCAATGAGGAGGTCGGCGACTGCCATGGGTTCTGCCAACAACTGGCGGCGCGCCTTGAAGCGTCGGGGCGCTGCACGTTCCTGATGGGGCGCAAGGTGACGGCGATTCGTCACAGCGCAGGCGCCGTGCAGGCTATCGAAATGGGCAGTGAAGTCTTGCCGGTGCAGCACCTGGTGCTGGCCGCCGGGCACCGCAGCCCCGAGCTGGCCTTGCCGGGTATGTCACTGCCGCTGTATCCCCTCAAGGGTTACAGCCTGAGCGTGCCGATTGGCGCGCAGCATCAGGCGCCGAACATCAGCATCACCGATTACGACCGCAAGATCGTCTACGCGCGCATCGGTGAGCAACTGCGGGTGGCGGCGATGGTGGATATTGTCGGCTTCGACACCCGCCTGGAACCCAAGCGCCTGGCGCTGATTAGACGTCAGGCACTTGAGACGTTCCCGCTGGCCGGTGACTACCAGCACGCGGTCGAATGGGCCGGCATGCGCCCGGCCACGCCGACCGGCGTGCCGTTGATTGGTGCCAGCGCCTACAGCAACCTGTGGCTTAACCTCGGCCACGGCGCCCTCGGGTTTACCCTGGCTTGCGGCAGCGGCCAGGTACTGGCCGAGTTGATTGGCCGGCACACCACTTCCATTGATATGCAGGGCTTCGCGCCCCGTGCCGCTTGAGGATATTTCGATGACCATCACCCGAATCAACAGCAACAGCCGCTTGTCTGGCGCCGTGGTGTTTCAGGACCTGGTGTTTTTGTCCGGCCAGGTGCCGGGCGAAGGCCGCGATGTGAAGACCCAGACCGAACAGGTGCTGGCCAGGATTGATGCGCTGCTGGCCGAGGCCGGCAGCGACAAGGATCATCTGCTGAATGCGACCATCTACCTGAACAATATCCAGGAGGGTTTTGCGCCGATGAATGAAGTCTGGTCCGCCTGGCTATCGCCGGGGCAGGCACCGACGCGCACCACGTTGCAGGCGCAGTTGGCACGACCGGACGTGCTGGTCGAGATCAGTGTCATTGCGGTGCGCCGTACCTGAACCTTTAACCACCAACGGAGAATAACAATGCAAAAAATCACGTTGATCGGCTGCACCCTGGGGCTGTTGTTGGGGGCTCAGGCCCATGCCACCGAGGCCCCCTTGGACGGCACGCTGAGCAAGATCGCCAACGCCAGGAGCATCACCCTCGGCTACCGCGATGCCTCGGTGCCGTTTTCCTATGTGGGGGATCACAGCGGCAAGCCCATGGGCTATTCGGTGGAGCTGGCGAACAAGATCGTCGAGCGTATCCAGCAGAAAACCGGTGTGCCGAAGCTCAACGTGAAGTACAACCTGGTGACTTCCCAGACCCGCATAGCCCTGGTGCAAAACGGCACCGTGGACCTGGAATGCGGTTCCACCGGCGTGACCGCCGAGCGGCAGAAGCAGGTGGCGTTTTCCTACGGGTTTATCTACGTGAAGGGCCAGTTGCTGACCGCCAACGACAGCGGCATCAAAAGCTTCGCCGACCTGCAAGGCAAGAACGTGGTAACCACCGCCGGTACCACCAACGAGCGGTTCCTCAAGAGCTACAACGTTGATCACAAACTGAACATGTCGGTGATCAGCGCCAAGGACCACGGCGAAGCCTTCCAGATGCTGCAATCCGGCCGGGCGGCGGCGTTCTACATGGATGACGCGTTGCTCTACGGCGAGCGCGCCAAGGCCAGGGACCCGCACAAGTGGGTGGTGGTCGGGGAAGAACAGTCGCGGGAAATCTACAGCTGCATGGTGCGCAAGGACGACCCGCAGTTTCTCGCGGTGGTCAACGAGACCCTGGCCGGGCTGTACAGCTCGGGGGAGATCAACGGCATTTACCAGCGCTGGTTTGAGCAGCCGATCCCGCCCAAGGGCTTGAACCTGGAATTCCCGATGACCACTGAGTTGAAGGCGATTATTGCGACGCCTGTGAGTGACCCAGTGGAGTAGCGGAGTGCAA
>NZ_JACARS010000059.1:14149-54119 GCF_013386485.1 Pseudomonas sp. P7758
CCCGCTCCCACATTTGATGGGGTTTGCAAAACGGGTTTAGAAGTCGCCCCAGAGTTGTTGAGCCACCGCCAGCGCCACGACTGGCGCAGTTTCGGTACGCAGCACCCGTGGGCCCAACCGTGCGGCATGAAACCCCGCACCTTGTGCCGTTTCGACTTCGCCATCAGTCAATCCACCCTCCGGCCCGATCAGGAAGGCCAGGCTCCCAGGCTTGGCGTGGCTCACCAGGGGCTCGGCCACCGGGTGCAGCACCAGCTTCAAATCCGCTTCGGCCTGTTTCAACCAATCTGCCAGCAACAGCGGTGGGTGAATCACCGGCACTCGCGAGCGACCGCACTGCTCGCACGCGCTGATCGCCACCTGGCGCCAGTGCTGCAGGCGTTTGTCGGCGCGTTCGTCCTTGAGGCGCACTTCGCAGCGGTCGCTGAAGATCGGGGTGATTTCATTCACCCCAAGCTCGGTGGCTTTCTGGATCGCCCAGTCCATTCGCTCGCCACGGGACAGGCCCTGGCCGAGGTGAATCTGCAACGGCGATTCGACCTGCCCGGCGAAGGTTTCGGTGACTTGCACCACCACGCGTTTTTTGCCGACTTCCAGCAAGCTGGCGCGAAACTCCTGGCCGGAACCGTCGAACAACTGCACGGGGTCGCCTTCGCTCATGCGCAATACGCGGCTGATGTAGTGCGCCTGGGCTTCCGGCAACTCGTGGTCGCCAAGGCTCAGGGGGGCGTCGACAAAAAAGCGGGACAGTCTCATTTCTGTTCTCTGGAAATAGTGTGCAGGGCGGACGCGGAGCGTCCATGGCTGCATTCCCACGCGGAGCGTGGGAACGATCAACTCAATCAGCCCGGATCACGAAACCCCGGGTGGAAATCCTTGGGCACCGCCACGCTGACCTTGCTGTTGGTGGCGATATCAATCCCTTCGCTGGCCACTTCAGCCAGGAAGTCGATCTGCTCCGGGGTGATCACATACGGCGGCAGGAAGTACACCACGCTGCCCAACGGCCGCAGCAGAGCGCCTCGCTCCAGCGCATGCTCGAACACCTTCAGGCCACGGCGTTCCTGCCACGGGTAGGCGGTCTTGGTGGCCTTGTCCTGCACCATCTCGATGGCCAGCACCATGCCGGTCTGGCGCACTTCCGAGACGTGCGGGTGGTCCACCAGGTGCGCGGTGGCGGTGGCCATGCGCTGGGCCAGGGCCTTGTTGTTTTCGATGACGTTGTCTTCTTCGAAGATATCCAGGGTCGCCAGGGCCGCCGCACAGGCCAGCGGGTTGCCGGTGTAGCTGTGGGAGTGCAGGAAGGCGCGCAGGGTCGGGTAGTCGTCGTAGAAGGCGTCGTACACATCGTCGGTTGTGACTACGGCGGCGAGCGGCAGGTAGCCGCCGGTCAGGGCCTTGGACAGGCACAGGAAGTCCGGGCGGATGCCGGCCTGTTCACAGGCGAACATCGTACCGGTGCGGCCAAAGCCCACGGCGATTTCGTCGTGGATCAGGTGCACGCCATAGCGGTCGCAGGCTTCGCGCAGCAGCTTGAGGTACACCGGGTGGTACATGCGCATGCCGCCGGCGCCCTGGATCAGCGGCTCGACGATCACGGCGGCCACGGTGTCGTGGTTTTCGGCCAGGGTCTGCTCCATGGCCAGGAACATGTTCCGGGAATGTTCTTCCCAGCTCATGCCGTCGGGGCGCAGGTAGCAGTCGGGGCTCGGCACCTTGATGGTGTCCAGCAGCAGGGCTTTATAGGTCTCGGTGAACAGCGGCACATCGCCAACCGACATCGCGGCGATGGTTTCGCCGTGGTAGCTGTTGGTCAGGGTGACAAAGCGCTTCTTGTTCGGCAGGCCGCGGTTGAGCCAATAGTGAAAGCTCATCTTCAGCGCGACTTCGATGCACGACGAGCCGTTGTCGGCGTAGAAGCAGCGGGTCAGGCCTTCGGGGGTCATCTTCACCAGGCGCTCGGACAGCTCGATTACCGGCTGGTGACTGAAACCGGCGAGGATCACGTGTTCCAGCTGGTCGACCTGGTCCTTGATGCGCTGGTTGATGCGCGGGTTGGCGTGGCCAAACACGTTGACCCACCAGGAACTGACGGCGTCGAGGTAGCGTTTGCCTTCGAAGTCTTCCAGCCAGATGCCTTCACCGCGCTTGATCGGGATCAGCGGCAGTTGCTGGTGGTCTTTCATCTGGGTGCAGGGATGCCACAGCACCGCAAGGTCGCGTTGCATCCACTGGTTATTCAAACCCATGTTCATTCTCCTCGAAGCGGCTCGCGACGTGCGCGGGCGAAACAATCGCGCAAGCCTATGCAATGCAGGCCTGTGTCACAACCCATTGCGAGTCTGAAGCGTAAATTGGTGGTAAACGCAGGACAGTCCGTCACGTTTCTTCTGGATAGTCCTTAATCTCTTGTTAACTTACTCTGCATACGCTCTTGATCGTATTTCTCGATATTTCAAAGCGAAATTTTCCGCTTTAATTCGATAGGTAAATCGATAGTCTTGCCACAGCTCTTACGGGATTTGGGACATGCAACTACGTAATTCACCGGCCCGCTATGGCTGGGTCAGCATCGTTTTGCACTGGGGCGTGGCCCTGGTGGTGTTCGGTCTGTTCGCATTGGGCCTGTGGATGGTCGGTCTCGACTACTACAGTGCCTGGCGCAAAGACGCCCCGGACCTGCACAAGAGCATCGGCATTACGCTGTTCGCCATCATGCTCGTGCGGATCGTCTGGCGCCTGGTCAGCCCGCCGCCGCCACCGCTTGCCAGCTATAGCCGCATGACGCGTCTGGGGGCTGCGTTTGGCCACGCGTTCCTGTATCTCGGGCTGTTTGCCGTGATGATTGCCGGTTACCTGATTTCCACCGCAGACGGTGTCGGGATCCCGGTGTTTGGCTTGTTTGAGATTCCTGCGCTGGTTTCCGGGCTACCGGACCAGGCAGACACTGCAGGCGTGGTGCATTTGTACCTGGCCTGGGTATTGGTGGTGTTCGCCGGCCTGCATGGCGTGGCCGCGCTGAAACACCATTTCATTGATCGTGATGTGACCCTGGTTCGTATGCTGGGGCGCAAAGCCTGATGTTCAACCTCGACTCACAAGGAATAGAAAGCATGTTGAAAAAGACTCTCGCCGCTCTGGCCATCGGTTCTGCCCTGCTGACTGCCGGTCAGGCGATGGCAGCTGACTACGTTGTCGACAAGGAAGGCCAGCACGCCTTCGTTGACTTCAAGATCAGCCACTTGGGCTACAGCTTCATCACCGGTACCTTCAAGGACCTGGACGGCAAGTTCAGCTTCGATGCTGCCAAGCCTGAAGACAGCAAGATTGAGTTCAACGTCCGCACCGCCAGCGTGTTCACCAACCACGCCGAACGTGACAAGCACATCGCCAGTAAAGACTTCCTGGACGTTGGCAAGTTTGCCGATGCCAAGTTCGTCTCCACCAGCGTCAAGACCACTGGCAAGAATGCCGCTGGCCAAGTCACTGCTGACGTGACCGGCGACCTGACCTTTCACGGCGTGACCAAGCCGATCGTCGTCAAGGCGACCTTCCTGGGTGAAGGCAAGGATCCATGGGGCGGCTACCGTGCCGGCTTTGAAGGTACTACCTCCTTCAATCGCCAGGACTTCGGCAAGCAGATGGACCTGGGTCCAGCGTCCAACAACGTTGAGCTGTACGTGACGTTTGAAGGTGTGAAAGCGAAGTAATTTTCGCCGGCCACACAAAAATGCCCCGGATCTCGCGATCCGGGGCATTTTTTATGGCGCTTTGAAAACTCAGCGGTTGCGGGTCAGCAACGCCGGTTTTTCACCACGTGGACGGCCCGGCAGTTGATCCAACTGCTCAGGTGTCAGCGTGCGATCGCTTTTCGACTCTTTGTGGATGATCTTCGGTGCCGGACCGCCGCGCGGGTTTTGCACCGCTGGCTCCGACAGACGAGGTTGATCATCACGGGCCGGGCGACGGTTGCGCGACTCTTCGCGACGGGCCTGGCCGTCACGCGGTGCACCGTTGCGCGGGCCGCTGCGCTTGGCAGGCGGGGTGCCGGTGGTGGCGCCGTTGCTGCTGCGCGGACCGTTCTGGCGACCTTGTGGCTGGCCGCCGGTACGCGGAGTACCGGCGCCTGCGCCCTGGGCTGGAGCGCCCGGACGACGACCACGGCCCTGAGCCGGCTTGGCCTGGGGCACGTAGTCAACGCGGTTACCGAAGTTGTCCACGTCGTCGTCCAGGAACTCGTCCGGAGCACGGTCGGCAGCAGCACGTGGCGGCTGGCTCGGCTGGCGCTGTTCGCGGGCCGGGGTGCCTTCACGGGGCTTTTGCTCACGGGCCGGGCGTTCGCCACGGCCATTGGTCGCAGCCTTGTCCTTGCCGCCCTTGTCCTTGCCCTTGTCTTTACGACCGCCACCACCGCCGCCGCCGTTCGGGCCATCGCCCTTCGGACCGCGTGGGTTGTTGCGCGGGTTGCGCACGTCCGGACGTTCGCGCACTTCAGGCTTCTCGGCCTCAACGGCGCTGGAGTCGAAGCCCATCAGGTCGCCGTCGGCGATTTTCTGCTTGGTCATGCGCTCGATGCTTTTCAGCAGCTTTTCTTCGTCCGGTGCGACCAGGGAAATGGCCTCGCCCGAACGACCGGCCCGGCCAGTACGGCCGATACGGTGCACGTAGTCTTCATCGACGTTTGGCAGCTCGAAGTTGACCACGTGGGGCAGTTGGTCGATGTCCAGGCCGCGAGCGGCGATGTCGGTGGCGACCAGGATGCGCACTTCACCGGCCTTGAAGTCGGCCAGGGCTTTGGTGCGGGCATTCTGGCTCTTGTTGCCGTGGATCGCGACGGCGGTGAGGCCGTGCTTGTCCAGGTACTCGGCCAGGCGGTTGGCGCCGTGCTTGGTGCGGGTGAACACCAGCACCTGTTCCCACGCGCCGGCGGTGATCAGGTGGGCCAGCAGCGAACGCTTGTGAGCGGCCGGCAGGCGGAATACGCGCTGCTCGATACGCTCGACGGTGGTGTTCGGCGGCGTGACTTCAATGCGCTCGGGGTTGTGCAACAACTTGCCCGCCAACGCGGTGATGTCGTTGGAGAACGTGGCCGAGAACAGCAGGTTCTGGCGTTTGGCCGGCAGGCGCGCGAGGACCTTTTTCACGTCATGGACAAAGCCCATGTCGAGCATGCGGTCGGCTTCGTCCAGCACGAGGATTTCCACGTGGGACAAATCGACGCTGCCTTGGCCGCACAGGTCGAGCAAGCGACCCGGGCATGCAACCAGTACGTCGACACCGCGGGACATGGCCTGAACCTGTGGGTTCATGCCGACGCCGCCGAAGATGCAGGCGCTGACGAACTTCAAGTCGCGGGCATACAGCTTGAAGCTGTCATGCACTTGGGCGGCGAGTTCGCGGGTAGGGGTCAGGACCAGTACGCGCGGTTGGCGCGGGCCATGACGCTGGGATTTGTCCGGGTGACCGTTGGGGAACAACCGCTCCAGGATCGGAAGGGCGAAGCCGCCGGTTTTACCAGTACCTGTCTGAGCCGCAACCATCAGGTCGCGGCCTTGCAACACGGCGGGAATGGCCCGCTGTTGCACCGGAGTAGGCTCGGTATAGCCCGCTGCCTCGATGGCGCGGACTAAAGCCTCGGAGAGACCGAGGGAAGCAAAGGACATGAGTAATCCTGTTTTAGTTAGGGCTTGGCCCAGAGGGATAGTCTTGCCTGGCGTGAATGGCGTTTAGATGAACGCAATCCCGTCCGGTCCTGCTGGGGCTGGCGGGCACTCAGACGGCTCGCGCGGGCTTGAAAGCTGCGCTGTAGCGGGGTCGGGTGCCTTTTGCAAGACCGAAGCGTCCGGGCGTAAGCCTGGCGGAAAGGCCGGAGTATAACAGAGCAATCACTCTGCGCCGCTTTCCTGCTGCTCAACGGTGCGTACGGGCAGGGCTGATGCGCTGGTTTGCGGGCTGCTGCCCGCATATTTGGCACTCAAGGCCGCGTAGGCAGGCTCTTGCTTGAAGCGTTTGAGTTCGGCGGCGAAGCGTTGCACCAGCAAATCCATGCCGGCACCGCGGCGCACGGCCAGGAACTGTGGCTGGCTGCTGACTACCTGGGGTGCCTGGGTGACCTGGTCCTCAAGTCCAAGGGCCTTGAGTACATGCTGGCCAACCCGACGGTCCGTGATCACCAGGTCGATCCGGCCAAGGGCCAGTTTGCCGAAGTTGGCCTCATGGCTGGCGGCCGGCTCCTGCTTGAAGAGGGTGGACTCGCTGAATTCGGCGCCATAGAGGTAGCCTGGCGAGGTGCCGATGGTCAGGCCGCGCAGGTCGTCGAAGGTCTGGAACGGGTGTGGGCGCTGATTGGCGTAGAACAGCACGAACTCCACCTCGGACAGCGGCTCGCTGGGGTACAGCAGCACCGCGTCGCGTTCATGGCTATGGAAAATATCCAGTGCGCCGTCGGCCTGGCCCTGGTCGAGCATCGCCAGGCAGCGCTTCCAGGGCAGGAATTGCCAATCCACATCGATGCCCAGGCGCTGGAACACGATCACCGTGGTCTCGTAGTCGAGCCCGCGCATGGTGCCGTTGTCGTCGTAGACGTAAGGCGCCCAGGGCTCGGTGACAATGCGCAGTTTCTCGCCATGGGCACCGAGGCTCAGGCAAGCGAAAAGAACAGCAGTCAATAACCGGAAAGTGACAGGCATACCCTGAGATTACGACTGTATCGGGCTAAAGAGAAGCTCTGGCACAGTGATCTGCGGGCGCCCGCCAGGTTTACTTGCCCGGAGATTTGATCAGGTGTTCGTAGATCGCCTCGCGCCGCTCGCCGAGAATCAGCCGCACCACGGGATTGTCAAACCAGTGCTCCAGCAGATGGGCATCCACCGGTCGGCCCTGGCGCTCTTCCTGGTTTTGTCGGGCCTTGTCCCACCAAACCGGGCCACACGCCTGGTCGAACTCGTTTTCATGTTCATAGCAGCCGTAGAGGATTTCCCGGATGAACTGCTGTTGGTGCTTGGGCAGTGCCAGGGTGATCAGCTTGTACATCAGGCGTTGCAGACGAGGCGGGCGGGGCAGGTGGGCGGAAACCTGGCGCGTGTCATCCAGGGCCGTGGCGCTGGTGGGGTTTGCCCCATGCTTGGCGATCCACGCCTTGACCTTGGCCCGGAACAGCTGCTTGCGGCTCCAGTAGTGGTGGATCAGGTCCGGGCATTCGCGCACGTTGAGGGTGCGATAGGCGGCAATGGACAGGCAGAACTCTTCCAGGGTGTAGGCGCCCTGGGCATGGGGAAACAGTTTGTCCATCAACTCGATCGAGCGGTCGAGGATGTGCGCGTCCTGCTGCGTCAGGCCCATGACCCCTGAATTGAGGGTCATCATGTCATCGTCGGCCACGCCCATGTCCAGCAGGCGCTGGTACAGGGCGCTGTACAGAATGCTTTCGTGGTTGTCGCCGTACTTGGTGTAGAAGGCGTTGCACAGCAGGGTGCCCGGCTGCACGCGTTCAAACAGCGCCAGGGGCGAATGATGGAAAAACGTATCGGTGTCGATCAGCAGCGCCACTTCGGATTCTTGCAACACTTGCCGCAGCACTACGTGCTTGGTGCGAAAGTGGTAGCCGTGAGGCTCGCTCCAGCGTTTGCGCGTGGCTTCGTCCAGCGGGCGTACCCGTACCGGCAGCAGGCGGTAGGGCTCGGGGTTGTCGGTGAAGACCTGGATGTCGATGCCTGTGTCCGGCTCGTCCCGCAGGAACGACAGGGCGCTGGCGATGCTGAATACCGCTTCCTGATGGTAAGTCTCTGCGCCGAACACCAGGTAGACCAGTTGCGGGCGGGACGTCGGGGCGGTTGTATTCATGGACTGCAGAATTCCGTGGGCGTTTAGAACGGCAAAGGCCCTCATTATGAGGGCCTTTGCATTTCGGAACAGACCTTAGCGTGGCAGCTTCAGGTTGTTCCAGACAGCGAGGCTTGGCTCAGCCTGGTTCAGGGTATAGAAGTGCAACCCTGGCGCGCCACCTTGCAACAATTGTTCACACATTTCGCTGATGACCTGTTCGCCGAACGCCTGGATGCTCTTGACGTCGTCGCCGTAGGCTTCCAGTTGTTTACGAATCCAGCGTGGGATTTCCGCGCCGCAGGCGTCAGAGAAGCGCGCCAGTTTGCTGTAGTTGGTGATCGGCATGATGCCCGGCACGATCGGGATGTTCACGCCCATCGCTTGTACACGCTCAACGAAGTAGAAGTAGCTCTCTGCGTTGAAGAAGTACTGGGTGATCGCGCTGTTGGCGCCGGCGTTGGCCTTGCGCACGAAATTCTGCAGATCGTCTTCGAAATTGCGCGCCTGGGGGTGCATCTCCGGATAAGCGGCCACTTCGATGTGGAAGTGATCGCCGGTTTCTTCGCGAATGAAGCTCACCAGGTCATTGGCGTAGCGCAGCTCGCCGCTGGCCATGCCCATCCCGGACGGCAGGTCACCGCGCAGGGCGACGATGCGCTTGATGCCGGCTTGCTTGTATTGGGTCAGCAGGCTGCGCAGGTCGGCCTTGCTGTCGCCCACGCAGGACAAATGCGGAGCTGCAGGTACTTTGACTTGGCTTTCCAGCTGCAGCACGGTGTTGATCGTGCGATCGCGGGTGGAGCCACCGGCACCGTAGGTGCAGGAGAAGAAATCGGGGTGGTAGCTGGCCAACTGCTTGGCAGTTGCCATCAGTTTTTCATGCCCAGCATCGGTCTTGGTCGGGAAGAACTCGAAGCTGTAGCGACGGTCTTGGGACATGGTCATACCTATGGAAACTCATAAAGCCAGAAGGTGCACACCGTCAATGTGGGAGCGGGCTTGCTCGCGAAGGCGGTATGTCAGTAGTCGATAAGTCGACTAACACACCGCCTTCGCGAGCAAGCCCGCTCCCACAAAAGCCTGCCCCCACATGGGGAGCAGGCAGCAGGCAAATCAGTAGCGGTAAGCGTGCGGCTTGAACGGGCCTTCGACCGTCACGCCGATGTAGTCGGCCTGGGTCTTGGTCAGTTGAGTCACTACGCCGCCGAAGCCGCGGACCATTTCCAGGGCCACTTCTTCGTCGAGTTTCTTCGGCAGTACTTCCACGGTCAGGCGCTCGGCTTTCTGGGCGGGCGACAGGTCGGCGTATTTCTGGCCGAACAGGAAGATCTGGGCCAGTACCTGGTTGGCGAACGAGCCATCCATGATGCGGCTTGGGTGGCCAGTGGCGTTGCCCAGGTTGACCAGACGGCCTTCGGCCAGCAGGATCAGGTAGTCATCGTTCTGCGGGTCGAAATCGCCAGCACCGGTACGGTGAACCTTGTGTACCTGTGGCTTCACTTCTTCCCATGCCCAGTTCTTGCGCATGAAAGCGGTGTCGATTTCGTTGTCGAAGTGACCGATGTTGCACACCACGGCGCGCTTTTTCAGGGCCTTGAGCATGTTCGAGTCGCACACGTTCACGTTGCCGGTGGTGGTCACGATCAGGTCGATCTTGCCCAGCAGGGCCTTGTCGATGCTGGCTTCGGTGCCGTCGTTCTGGCCGTTGATGAACGGCGAAACCACTTCGAAACCGTCCATGCAGGCTTGCATGGCGCAGATCGGGTCGACTTCGGAGACTTTAACGATCATGCCTTCCTGACGCAGGGACTGGGACGAACCCTTGCCCACGTCACCGTAGCCGATCACCAGCGCTTGCTTGCCGGACAACAGGTGGTCGGTGCCGCGCTTGATCGCATCGTTCAGGCTGTGACGGCAGCCGTACTTGTTGTCGTTCTTGCTCTTGGTCACCGAGTCGTTGACGTTGATGGCCGGGATTTTCAGCTCGCCCTTGGCCAGCATGTCCAGCAGGCGGTGAACGCCGGTGGTGGTTTCTTCGGTCACGCCGTGGACGCGGTCGAGGATCTGCGGGTATTTCTTGTGCAGCAGCTCGGTCAGGTCGCCGCCGTCGTCGAGGATCATGTTGGCGTCCCATGGCTTGCCATCCTTGAGGATGGTTTGCTCCAGGCACCACTCGTACTCTTCTTCGGTTTCGCCTTTCCAGGCGAACACGGCGATACCGGCAGCAGCGATAGCGGCAGCGGCCTGGTCTTGAGTCGAGAAAATGTTGCAGGACGACCAGCGTACTTCGGCACCCAGGGCAACCAGGGTTTCGATCAGCACGGCAGTCTGAATGGTCATGTGGATGCAGCCGAGAATCTTCGCGCCCTTGAGCGGCTGCTCAGCGGCGTACTTGCGACGCAGGCCCATCAGGGCTGGCATTTCGGATTCGGCGATAAAGGTTTCGCGACGGCCCCAGGCAGCGAGGGACATGTCGGCGACTTTGTAGTCGGTAAAACCTGCAGGCGTGATTACAGCGCTCATGAAGAGCCTCCATTCGTAGTGTGCGAATGGGCGCCGTTGTGCGTTTAGTATCCAGCTGGCTAACCAGGCCGGACAACGCCCCATCCGAGCCTGACAGGTCGAGCCTGCTGCAGCGCCCCTCGGACAGGTGGCGGGAGAACGGTATCAATCGAAGATGACCGTTTTGAAGCGGAGGCGATTATAGCCGCCTGCGCCTGACTTCTAAAGCCTTTCTGTCGGCGGCATGAAGATCGCTCATGGGGTTGATAGGCAATGGCTCATAGAGCTTGGGCCCGGCCTCTGCCATGATGTTGCCCATCATTTCGCAACACGCTTTGGAGTGAACATGAACTTCCACACTCGCAAATGGGTAAAACCCGAAGACCTCAACCCCAACGGCACCCTGTTCGGTGGCAGCCTGCTGCGCTGGATCGACGAAGAAGCGGCCATCTACGCGATTGTCCAGTTGGGCAACCAGCGGGTGGTGACCAAGTACATCTCCGAAATCAACTTCGTCAGCGCCTCGCGCCAGGGCGACATCATCGAACTGGGCATCACCGCCACCGAGTTCGGTCGCACCTCCATCACCCTGACCTGTGAAGTGCGCAACAAGATCACGCGCAAGAGCATTCTGACGGTGGAAAAAATGGTCTTCGTGAACCTGGGTGAAGACGGGTTGCCAGCGCCCCACGGCCGTACCGAGATCAAGTACGTGAAGGATCAGTTCCAGTCGGAAGGCCTCGGCGAGTAATCCTGCGCAGGGCCAGTGAACGCTCTTGATCAACCATAGGTCGTACCTGAACATCGCCCCCCCGTTCAGGTATCACCATGGCCACGCAAGAAGACGGCAAGACCCCCAATCTGTCGCAGGAAGAGCAGCACGACGTCGACAAGAATCAGCCGCCTCGCGCGGCGGTTCTGCATGAAATCATCCGCACTCAAGGCGATCAGGAACTGGAGCGCAACGTCGCCGCGTTGTGGTGGTCGGCGCTGGCCGCCGGCCTGACCATGGGCCTGTCACTGATGGGCATGGGCTTGCTCAACTCGCGCCTGCCGGATGGCGAAGAGTTCAAGGTGATCGCCAGTTTTGGTTACTGCGCCGGCTTTCTTGCCGTGATCCTCGCCCGTCAGCAGTTATTCACCGAAAACACCCTGACCGCGGTGTTGCCGGTGATGAGCAAACCCACGCTGAAGAATTTCGCACGCCTGCTGCGTTTATGGGCCGTGGTGCTGGTGGGCAACCTGTGCGGCACCTTGCTGGTGGCGTACGTGATGCTGCACTTGCCGATCTTTGACACCAAGACCGACCTGGCCTTCCTGGAAATCGGGCGCAAGGTCATGGAAAACGACGCCTACCAGATGTTCGCCAAGGGCATCGTGTCGGGCTGGATGATCGCCACCATGGTCTGGATGATCCCATCCATGGAAAGCGCCAAAATCTGGATCATCATCCTGATCACCTACCTGATGGCACTGGGAGACTTCACCCACATCGTGGTGGGCTCGGCGGAAGTGTCGTACCTGGTATTCGCCGGCGAGCTGCCGTGGAAAGACTTCTGGCTGGTGTTCGCCGGGCCGACGCTGGCGGGCAATATCATCGGCGGCAGCTTTATCTTTGCGCTGATCAGCCATGCGCAGATTCGCAGCGAAAGTAGCTTGCCGGGCAAGGTTGCCGACCCGCGTCACCCTCATCAGATCAACAAGGAACCGTAAGCCGATTCGTCATAAATGAATGGCAAAGTCGCGGCGCGGCTTTTCATTCATCAAGAAGGATCTTTATGCGGGCTTCCCCTCTTTTCCCATGGCGCAGGCTATTGGGGCTGCTGCTGGTATCAGGTGTGTTGGGTTCTGCGCAGGCCACGGATGATGGTGCAGACCACTCCGTGACCGTCGAGAAAATGGCTCAGTCATTCGTGATCAACGCCGACGGCAGTTATGTGCAGGACTACGAGTCAGTGGTGCGCATCAACGAAGAGCGTGGCATTCGGTCCCAGGCGCAGCAGCCGGTGAGCTACAACCGTTCCCTGGATACGCTTGAGATTGTCGAGGCGTTCACCCACAAGCCTGACGGGCGCAATGTGCCGGTGAGTGCCGAGCAGATCAAGGAGCAGCAGGAGCGGGCTTCCGCCGACGCACCGATGTTCCAGGACTCCCGGGTCAAGGTGGTGATATTCCCCGAGGTGGCGGTGGGTGATCGCTTGATCCTGCGTTTTCAACGAGTGCGCAAGACCCCGTTGTTCCCCGGCGAATTTATTGACTTCGCAACGCCAAGCCGTAATCCGATGGAGCAGTTCAGCCTGACCTACGATCTGCCGGTGGATAAGCCGCTGTACGTCGATGCCAAAGGCTTCAGTGCATCTACGCCGGCGGCGGCGCCCGGGCGCAAGGTGTATCGCTGGGATTACGTGCCGGCTGAAAAGTCCCGTCCCGAGCAAGGCGCGGTGGCGTACGTGGATTACGGCCAGCGTCTGGCGGTCTCGACGTTCCCCAGCTATCAGGCATTGGCCAAAGCCTACGATGCCCGGGCCACCGTCGAAGTGACCCCGGCGATCAGCACGCTGGCCAAGCAACTCACGGTCGACTTGCCAACACCTCGGGCCAAGGCTTTGGTATTGAGTAACTGGGTACGCCGGAACATCCGGTATGTGGCGGTGTACATCGATGCCGGCGGGGTGGTTCCCCACGCTGCGCAGTCGGTGCTGGACAACCGCTATGGTGACTGCAAGGACCATGTGGCCCTGCTTGAAGCGTTGCTCAAGGCCGTCGCCATTGAAAGCTCCCCGGCGCTGATCAGCTACGGCAGTGCCTACACCTTGCCCAAGGTTGCGGCGGTCAGCCCGATCAACCACGCAATCACCTATATCCCTGGCCTGGACCTGTACCTGGATTCAACCGCGACTGGCACGGCCGCCGGTTACCTGCCCAACCTCGACCTGGATAAACCGGTGTTGTTGACGCGTACCGGCGAGATCGGCCGCACGCCGGCGACTCAGCCGGGCAAAGAGTTCAGTGAGCTGGTATTCAAGGTGGACGCCAGTGGCGCTGCAGACTTCACCCAGGCTAAGCGCCTGGACGGTTGGCGCGCGGAGTTTGCCCGGACCTCGATTAAGTCGATGAAACCGGCGGACCGTGACTTGATGATCCAGAAAATCCTGCACGGTTATGGCCAGGCAGGCAGCGGCACGCTGCAAACCGACCCCTTGGACAGCGACGCCCCAAGCTTCAATGCCGTGATGGTGGGGCGCACGGACAACCTGGTGAATGTGCCGGGCCCGATAGGTGTGCCGGCGCTGAGTAGCCTGGGCGGAGGGATTGCCCAGAACGTATCTGCCCTTGCTGTGGAAAAAGAGCGGGCGCAGGCCTTCATCTGCATTTCTGGAGAGAGCACTGAGACGGCCCGGTTCGAGTTTCCCAAGGCCCTCAATATTCTGGCGGTGCCCAAGGCGGTTTCGTTCAAGGGCGCTGGCTTCGAGTACAGCGCCACCTATTCCCGGGAGGGCAACACCGTACTGATTTCACGCACGGCCAGGTTTGCCCACCCGGAAGCGGTTTGCAGCGCCGAGCTCTTCGCGCAGATGAAGCCGGTGATCCAGGCTATGGTCAATGACCTGAAAAGCCAGATCATCGTGCAAACGCTTTGACTGTGAGCTTCAGTGGTGAGCCTCGGGAACAGGCTCATCCTTGGTCACATGCTTGACCAGCTTGCCGATGCTCAAGCCCTGCAACAGGATCGAAGACAGCACCACGATGTAGGTGATGCTCAGCAGCAAGTCACGCTCCGGGCCCAGTGGCAGGGCCAGGGCCAGTGCCACGGAAACCCCGCCGCGCAAGCCGCCCCATGTGAGGATGCGGATGGTGCCGCGGGGCACCGTGCGCCAGCGGCGCAGCAGCAGGATCGCCGGGGCCACCGTCAGCAGGCGTGACAACAGGATTGCCACGGCCAGCAAACTGGCGGCCAACACGTGCAGCCAGTTGAACGGCAACAGCAGCAGTTCCATGCCGATCAGCGCAAACAGCAGGGCGTTGAGCATGTCATCGAGCAGTTCCCAGAAGCCGTCCAGGTAGCGCCGGGTCATGTCGTTCATCGCCAGCTTGCGGCCGAGGTTGCCGATGATCAGGCCCGCCACCACCATCGCAATGGGTGCCGAGACGTGCAGTTCAGTGGCCATCGCCGAGCCGCCGATCACCAGGGCCAGGGTCAGCATCACTTCGATCTGATACTGCTCGATGCTCTTGATCATCAGGTACACGATGTAGCCGATCAGCCCGCCAAACACCACGCCGCCAATCGCCTCATGGGCAAACAGCATGGCCGTGGCGCCGACCGTAGGCGTCTCGCCCAGTTGCGCGATGCCCAGCAACACGGTGAACACCACCACCGCCGTGCCGTCGTTGAACAGCGATTCGCCGACGATGGTGGTTTTCAGTGGTTTCGACGCATTGGCGGTCCGCAGCACCCCGAGCACGGCAATCGGGTCGGTGGGGGAAATCAGCGCGCCGAACAGCAGGCAGTACAGGAAACTCACGTGCCAGCCGAACAGGGCAAAGATGTAGAAGGCCAGGCTGCCGATCACCACCGTGGCAATCAATACGCCGAAGGTGGCAAGCAGGCCGATGGGCCAGCGGTAGCTGCGCAGGTCGCTCAGGTTGACGTGCAAGGCGCCGGCGAACAGCAGGAACGAGAGCATCCAGTTCATCAGCAGGTCGCCGAAGTCGATCTGGCCGATCAACTGCTGGATGCGCTCTTCAAGGCCGGGGTAGCCGATAAAGCTCAAGCCTTGCAGCAGCAGGGAAAACATCAGTGCCGTGACCATCACACCGATGGTGGGCGGCAGGCCGATGAAGCGGTAGTTCACATAGGTGAGCAGGGTGGTGAGGCAAATAAACGCAGCGACAAGTTCAAGCATCCGGGGTCCTTGGATGGAGGAGTTAGTGGAGATCAAGTGTGGGAGCTGTCGAGCCCCAGCGAGGCTGCGATGGCATCACCTGGGTGAGGCTGCAAGACCGCAGCGCCTGCATCGCAGCCTCGCTAAAGCTCGACAGCTCCCACACAGAACACATTTATCAGTTGGCTACGTTGACCGCAGCCGGGCGACGACGTTGCAGGTCGATGAACAAAAGTGCCGCCACCACCATCCCGCCGATCCAGGCACCGAGCGGCAGGCGAGGATCTCCTGTCGGTAATCGCGACGCTCTGATCAGGCATACGCAGGCCGACGCCCGGATCGGCGAAGATCGGGCAGCAGCAAAAATTTATTGGTCCAGGTCTTTGCGCAACTGAGTGCGGCGTGGTCGGCTTTAGTATAAACAGGTGCTGAAATATGACGAATCAATTCCGCTTTTTATGACTGGGGAGTCACCGTGATTGCAACAGCTTTGGTACTGGTAGCGGCGTTGTTGCATGCGACGTGGAACACCTTGATCAAATTCAGCGGCGAGCGCCTGTTGGTCATCGCGTGCATGGACACGGTGGCATTGCTGTTTGTGGTGCTGGCGGTGGGGTTTGTATCGTTTCCGCCACTGGAAATCTGGCCGTGGATCATCGCCTCGGCGTTGTTTGAATTGCTCTACCGCTACCTGCTGATCCAGGCCTATCGCGTGGGTGACCTGGGCTTGGTGTACCCATTGATGCGCGGCTTGTCGCCTTTGGTGGTGCTGGCGCTGACGCTGGTGTTTGCCGGTGAGGTGCTCAGTACCCAGCAGATTCTCGGCATTCTGCTGATCCCGTTCGGCATGCTATGCCTGTTGTGGCAGGGCGGCGGTGGCGACCGGTTGCCCTGGTCGATGCTGCCGGTGGTGGCGTTGATCGGCCTGTGCATCGGTTGCTACACCTTCCTCGATGGCCAGGCATTGCGCCGTTGGTCACACCCGCTGGACTACCTGGTGTGGCTGACGCTGATAAGCGCATGGCCGTTTCCGTTGCTGGCGATGGTGCGCAAACGGGCGGCGTTCGGGCTGTTCTGGCGCACGCAGTGGCGGCTGGGGCTGAGTGTCGGGTTGTGCGTGTTGTTGAGCTACGCTCTGGTGCTTTGGGCCATGCAGTTGGGCTCGATTGCCGAAGCCGCCGCGCTGCGCGAAGTCAGTGTGATCCTGGTGGTGCTGTTCGGCATGCGTTACCTGAAAGAACCTTTCGGCCGCCCACGGCTCATAGCCTGTGGGTTGGTGCTGATCGGCATGTTCGTGATGAAACTCTAACCGTCGGATAAAACTAAAAAAGGAATGGGTTATGACAGTCGCTTTCTGGTGTGTGTTGATCGCAATTTTTCTGCCGTACCTGTGCACGGGCGTGGCCAAGTTCAGCGGCGGCAAGTTCGGGCCCCGGCAGAACCATGACCCGCGGGCGTTCCTCGACACCCTCGAGGGGTTTGCCAAGCGCGCCCACAGTGCGCAACTCAACAGCTTCGAAGTGACCCCGGCCTTTGCGGCCGCGGTGATCATTGCCCATCTGGCTGGCGTTGCGTCGCTGGTGACGATCAACGTCCTGGCGGTGCTGTTCATCACCAGCAGGTTGCTCTACATCATCTGCTACCTGGCGGACTGGGCAATGCTGCGGTCGGTGGTATGGGCGGTGGGGATGGCGTTGATTGCGAGCTTCTTCTTCGTCTCGATCTAAAGCCTGACACTGTTCAAATGTGGGAGCGGGCTTGCTCGCGAATGCGGTGAGTCAGTCACCGGATGTATCGACTGATCCACCGCATTCGCGAGCAAGCCCGCTCCCACACAAGCCCGCCCCCACATAGACCTTGGTGTTCTTCAGGTGCCTGTCGGCGCGTCCGGCACTTTTGGCAACGCTGCGCCTTTGGGCCACAGCATCCAGATCTGACCCTGCTGCTTCATGTTGCCCGCCAACTCACCGGCGGCATCACCGGTGCCCCAGAACAGGTCGGCCCGCACTTCACCGGTAATTGCACCACCGGTATCCTGCGCGGCCACCGGGCGGGCAATCGGCGCACCATCCGGTCGGGTAGTCGACAGCCACAACAGGCTGCCCAGCGGAATCACCTTGCGATCCACCGCAACGCTATACCCCGCAGTCAGCGGCACGTTCAGCGAGCCACGCGGGCCTTCGTTGCTGTCGGGGCGGGCACTGAAGAACACGTAGCTGGGGTTGCTTGCCAGCAATTCAGGAATACGCTGCGGATGCGCCTTGGCCCAGGCCGCGATGGCACCCATGGTCACGTCTTCTTTTTTCAGCTCGCCCTGCTCCACCAGCCAGCGGCCGATGGGGCGGTACGGGTAACCGTTCTGGTCACCGTAACCCACCCGCAATTGGCGGCCGTCGGCCAGTTGGATACGACCCGAACCCTGGATCTGCAGGAATTGCAGGTCCATCGGGTTGGTCAGCCAGGCGATGGGCTTGGCGGTGGAGCCTTGGTGGTTGATGGTGCTGGCGTCGTCATAGGGTTTGAGTACCCGGCCTTCCAGGCGACCGCGCAGGCGCTTGCCCTTGAGCTCCGGGTAGATGCTTTCCAGGTTGACGATGATCAGGTCATCCGGCACGCCGAACACCGGTACATGGGCGGTGGCGGTTTCGGTGAGGCTGCCGGGGTAAACCGGTTCGTAGTAGCCGGTGATCAGGCCGTTGGGGCTGTTGTCGGCCGAGCGCAGGCCGTAGACGTCGAGGTTGGCCTTGAGGAAGTCACGAATCGCCACTGCGGTCGACGGCACGGTGGCCGATGCCGCGCACGTCGCGCCCCATACCGGGTCAGCCTTGAGGCGTTGACAGGCACTGCGCCAGGATTCGAAGCCGGCTTGCAGGTCGCTGTCCGACACGGCCGGCAGGTTTTCCCAGGTGGCGCCGACGTAGGTAGCAATGGCGTGGGGCTTGGCTTTTTCGTCCTTGCCGGTGTCGCAACCGGCCAGCAGCGCGATCATTGGCAGGGCCCACACGAGGCGGCGCCAAGGCTTAAAACGGGTATTCATACACAAAATTCCTGAAGCGATTGCTCGTATCGGCTGGCGTTCGAGCAACCCTTATTATTAATAGGGGTATTGGTCTTTGCGGGCGGGGCGAGGATACTGGCCGCCGTTTCCCGTGACCTTGAGCCATCATGACTTTTAAAAGACTGACCGTTGTATTGCTGGCCTGCCTGACACTGTCCGCCTGCGGCGGGGTTGATCCGAATTCGCCCCTTGGCCAGCGCAAGGCCATTTTCAAGCAGATGCTCAAGACCGGCGAAGACCTGGGCGGCATGTTGCGTGGGCGCATTCCATTCGACGGCGGCAAATTTGCCGAAGGCGCGGTCAAGCTTGATGCGTTGTCCCACGAACCGTGGAAACATTTCCCGAGCGTGCGTGAAGAAGACCACACCAGCGCCAAGGACGACGTGTGGCAGCAGCAGGCACGTTTCCAGGAAATGGCTCGAAACCTTGAAACGGCCACCGGTGAATTGGTGATCGCCAGCCAGGTCCAGCCCTACAAGGCCAGCAACCTCGGGCCGGCGGTGCAGAAAGTCGAAGATGCCTGCACCGCGTGCCATAAACAGTTCCGCGATCACTGAGGCCGTCTTACTTGTCCAGTTCGTCCAGGGCTTCCTGCAAGTCCTTGCGTGACTGGGCCAGCTTGTCCTTGCGCTTGTTGATCTTCTCGGAATCACCCTTCTTCATGGCCTTGTCGAGGTCAGCCTGACGGCGGCTGACTTCGTGCTTGGCGTCGAGCACCTTGTTTTCCCGCTCCTTTTTCAAGGAGGCATCGGTGCAGTTGGCGGTGACTTCACTCAAGGCTTTTTCCAGGCCGGCTTGTTGCTCACTGTTGCCGTGGGCCTTGGCTTGTTCGATCTGGGTGTTGATGGACTCGCGCTTGGCGGCGCAGCCTGTGAGTGGCGCAGCTTCCTCGGCTGCCAGCAATGGCGCGGACATAAGGGTAGCGACGGTCAACAGGGCAAAAGGTGCAAGAAATTTCATAAAGGCTCCAAGGCAAACAAGGTCGCAATCAGGTGGGCAGGATGAATTCTGCCGGCACCGGTTAATGCCGTCGGGCAGAGGTCAAAAACCATCTATCCCGGCAGCCCGTAATGTTTCACTCAAGGCCAGCACCTGCGGGTCGCGAAAAAAAGCGCTCAGTTGCGCCGCGCGACCCGGGCCTATGCCGTCTTCGGCCAGCCAGGCTTGAGTGTCTCTGGCGGCCAGGGTTTGCCAGCCGCCTTGTAGATTGTTGCGGGCCGTGGGTGGTACTCCCAGGGCCATCAGCCATTGCGCGAACGGTCGCTGCCGGGCGCTGCGCAAGCTGTCGATTAAACGCGCACTGCTGCGTTCGCCGAAGCCATCAATGTTAGCAAGCTCTGCCTCATCCAGGGTTAACCAATCGAGCAGGCCGTCGATCAGGCCGGCCTGGATCAAGGTGTTCCAGGTTTCGCGGCCGATGTGTGGCAGGGCCAGGCCCTGGGCGCCGCTCAGCCAGGTCAGGCGCGCGAGCAGCTGTTCTTCGCAACCCGGGGCCAGTTGCCAGCAACTCAAGGGGTGGAAGTCCCTGGCCTGCGGGACCTGCAACTCGGCCCGTGGCTGGCTGCGCAGGATGACGCGGTCAAGGCGTGGGATGACGTGCCCGGCGAGGCTGATGGAGACCTGGTCGCCAGTACGGATATCCAGTTCCCGCCAGCGTTTCAGCGAACCGACACTGACCCGGCTGATCTTCCGGTCATCGAGCAGTACCGGTTCCAACTCCAGGATGGAGGTGATGCGCCCGGTGCGGCCAATCTTGAAGTGCACCTTGCGCACATGGGCCAGCGCCTTGGCCACCGGGTACTTCCAGGCAACCGCCCAGTAGGGCGCGCTGACCCGCCAGCGCTCGGCCGGGGCCCGCTGGCCTTGATGCAATACCACGCCGTCGCTGGCGAAGGGCAGCGGGTGGCTGTACCAATAGCTGCGCCAGTGCGCCGCTTCGGTCATGTCCTTGATCGGGTGGCTGTAGCGCCCGCTGTCGGTGAAGCCCCACTGCGCCAGCTGGCTCAGCCGCTCGGAAAAGTCATCGGGGCCCTGGGGCCAGGCCCAGACAAACAGACCGATATTGGCGGCCTCGGCTTCGCTCAACTGCCGGCGATTCATCAGCCCGGCCACTTTGCCGCGGGCGCCGAGGCCACCTTTGGCAGCTTGCACATGGTCATTCAGTCGCCAATAGAGTTCGCCCTGCAACAGCAGGTCAACGGGCTCGGGCAGTTGCTGCACGATCCCGGGAATCCGGCGGGCGGAGGCTGACCAATCCTGGCCCAGCCGGCCATCGCCGCGACTGATGACCCGGCTCAACCGGCCCTTGCGGTAAACCAGCGTGACGGCGACGCCATCGACCTTGGGCTGGATCCACACGTCCTGGCGAGTCCCCAGCCAGGTTTGCACGGCGTTATCGTCCAGCAGTTTTTCCAGGCCGGTGTGGGGCGTCGGGTGGGCGATCGTGCCCCGCGCGCTGCCCAGCGGGTCGTCCGTGACTGGGGCGGAGGGAGTGAAACACCTGCGCCATTGGGCAAGGCGCTGGCTGGCCTGGTCATACAGCTCATCGCTGATCAATGACTGGCCGAGCCGGTGGTAGCTGTCATCCCACAAGCGGATTTGTTGCGCCAGGGTGCTGATCTGGGCCCGGGCGTGATCGGCCTCCCAGTCGGGGCACCCCTGCGACCACGCAGTGAGCGGCGAGAAGCTGAGTAAAAGGAAAAACAGCCAGCGCATAAGTGACGTCATCATGAGCATCCTTGCTCTGAAAAGGGCGCCCAGCCTAAGCCATCCCCGCGGGCATAAAAAAGCCCCGCAACCGCGAGGCTTTTTACCCGATGTTTCTGCTCGCTTGAACAGAACGCCGGGGCTTTGTGTACACGGTAGGACGATTACAGGCCGGCGGCAGTACGCAGGTCGTTGGCACGGTCGGTCTTTTCCCAGGTGAACGTAGTGAACGTGTCGTTGCCGACAGTCTTCTGCTCAGGGGTACGACCGAAGTGGCCGTAGGCCGCAGTTTCCTGGTACATCGGGTGCAGCAGGTCGAGCATGGTGGTGATTGCGTAAGGACGCAGGTCGAAGATCTCACGCACCAGCTTGACGATCTTGTCGTCGCTGATCTTGCCGGTACCGAAGGTGTTCAGCGAGATCGACGTAGGCTGGGCCACACCGATTGCGTAGGACACCTGAATCTCGCAACGCTCGGCCAGGCCGGCGGCCACGATGTTCTTGGCCACGTAACGACCGGCGTAGGCCGCCGAACGGTCAACCTTGGATGGATCCTTGCCGGAGAACGCGCCACCGCCGTGACGGGCCATGCCGCCGTAGCTGTCGACGATGATCTTGCGACCGGTCAGGCCGCAGTCGCCCACCGGGCCACCGATGATGAACTGGCCGGTCGGGTTGATGTGGAACTGGGTGTCCTTGGTCAGCAGTTCGGCAGGCAGCACGTGCTTGACGATCAGCTCCATGACGCCTTCGCGCAGGTCGGCGTAGGAAACGTCCGGGTTGTGCTGGGTCGACAGTACCACCGCGTCGATGGCGACGACTTTGCCGCCTTCATAACGGCAGGTCACCTGGGACTTGGCGTCCGGGCGCAGCCATGGCAATGCACCGGATTTACGGGCTTCGGCCTGGCGCTTCACCAACTGGTGGGAGAAGGTGATCGGTGCCGGCATCAGCACGTCGGTTTCGTTGCTGGCATAGCCGAACATCAGGCCCTGGTCGCCGGCGCCCTGATCTTCAGGCTTGGCACGGTCGACACCCTGGTTGATGTCAGGGGACTGCTTGCCGATGATGTTCATCACGCCGCAGGTCGCACCGTCGAAGCCGACGTCGGAGCTGTTGTAGCCGATGTCGATGATCACATCACGCACGATCTGCTCCAGGTCTACCCAGGCAGAGGTGGTGACTTCGCCGGCGATGATCGCCACGCCCGTTTTCACCAGAGTCTCGCACGCCACTCGGGCGAACTTGTCTTCAGCGATGATGGCGTCCAGCACCGCGTCAGAGATCTGGTCGGCGATTTTGTCCGGATGCCCTTCAGACACGGACTCGGAGGTGAAAAGGGAGTATTCGCTCATCTCGATGTTTTCCTGATATTTACCGATGGTGAGTGTCGCCAGCCGGCCGCTGAAAATGGCGGACCTGAATCTGGAAACCATTACGTAAACCTACATAGAGGCTTTCCCCGGGAACGAGTCCCGCAGCGGTGGCCCAACGGGCCAGATCGTCCTGTTCAAAACCCAGCCAGAGATCACCGCAGGCTTCCCTGGCCCAACTCTGGTTGTGGCTGCATAAATCCGTGACCAACAGGCTGCCGCCTGGTTGCAGCAAATTCGCCATCTGCCTGAGGGCGTCTGCCGGGGCGGCGAAATGGTGCAGGACCATGTTCAGCACCACGCAATCGGCCCGCAGGCTGGTGTCATTCAGGGCGTCCGCCAACTGCAGGTGGACATTGCCCAGCGCTTCGCGCTCACACAATTGGCGGGCCAGCTCCAGCATCGCCGGGCTGTTGTCCAGCGCCGTGACCTGATGAAAGCGCCGCGCCAGCTCCGGCAGGAAGCCGCCATCACCCGGGCCCACTTCAACCGCCGTAGCCTCATCACTGAAGCTCAGCTTGTCCAAAAGTGCCAGCACGCTTTCGCGGTATTGCGCCAAGCCGGCGATCAGATCCTGCTGGGCGCGAAACTTCTCGGCTACCCGTGAGAAAAAGTCCTGGCTGGCGGCAGCACGTTGCCCGTGCACCTGGCTGATGCGCGACTGCACGTCAGCCGGCAGCGCCAGGCTGTCTATTTCTTCGAGCAGCGCGGCGTGCAGCTTGCCGCCCAGTTGCTCGGTGTGGGGCAGGGCGCGACGGTAAAAAATCGCATTGCCCTCGCGGCGGGTCGCCACCAGGTCGGCCTGGGCCAGTACCTTCAAGTGGTGGCTCATGCCGGATTGGCCGATGGCGAAGATCTGCGCCAGCTCCAGCACCCCGAACGAATCGTTGGTCAGCGCGCGCAACACATTCAGGCGCAACGGATCGCCACCGGCCTTACACAGGGCCGCCAGCTCGTCGCTGTCTTCGGGTCGAATGGAAGGTGCGCTCAGGTTCATAAGGCCAGCAGTCTAGTGACGGTGGGAAAACCCCGCAAGGGCAATATCAAAAAGTTTTGATATTGGTCGATAATCGGTGGTTATAAGCAGCCGCTATAACCCATGGACGAAGCGGGGGGCGGTTTCTCCAGGCAATCCGCAGGAAAAACACCCCCAAGTGACTATCTGTCATTGCCCCGAGGGCCGTGGCTGAGGGAAAATGCCGATCCTTTTTTCCGTTTCTTTTATTCAACCTCCAGGAGATCAGCGATGCCCAGCCGTCGTGAGCGTGCCAACGCCATTCGTGCCCTCAGCATGGATGCCGTGCAAAAAGCCAACAGCGGCCATCCCGGTGCCCCGATGGGCATGGCGGATATCGCCGAGGTACTTTGGCGTGACTACCTGAAACACAACCCGAGCAACCCGTCGTTCGCCGACCGTGACCGGTTCATCCTGTCCAACGGCCACGGCTCGATGCTGATCTACTCGTTGCTGCACCTGACCGGCTACGACGTCACCATCGACGACCTGAAAAACTTCCGCCAGATCCACAGCCGCACCCCGGGCCACCCGGAATACGGCTACACCCCTGGCGTTGAGACCACCACCGGTCCACTGGGCCAGGGCCTGGCCAACGCCGTGGGTTTTGCCCTGGCTGAAAAAGTGCTGGCTGCGCAGTTCAACCGCCCGAACCACAACATTGTCGACCACCACACCTACGTGTTCCTCGGTGATGGCTGCATGATGGAAGGCATTTCCCACGAAGTCGCCTCCCTGGCCGGTACCCTGGGCCTGGGCAAGCTGATCGCCTTCTACGATGACAACGGCATCTCCATCGACGGCGAAGTCGAAGGCTGGTTCACCGACGACACGCCTAAGCGTTTCGAAGCCTACAACTGGCAGGTGATCCGCAACGTCGACGGCCACGATCCTGAAGAGATCAAGACCGCCATCGACACCGCCCGCAAGAGCGAGCAGCCAACCCTGATCTGCTGCAAGACCACCATCGGTTTCGGTTCGCCGAACAAGCAAGGCAAGGAAGATTGCCACGGCGCCCCACTGGGTGACGCGGAAATCGCCCTGACCCGCGCTGCGCTGAAGTGGAACCACGGCCCGTTCGAAATCCCGGCTGACATCTACGCCGAGTGGAACGCCAAGGAAGCCGGCCTGGCGGTCGAAGCCGAGTGGGACCAGCGTTTCGCGGCCTACTCCGCCGAATTCCCTGAGTTGGCCAACGAACTGGTTCGCCGCCTGGCCGGTGACCTGCCTGCCGACTTCGCTGAAAAGGCCTCGGCCTACATCGCCGAAGTGGCGGCCAAGGGCGAAACCATCGCCAGCCGTAAAGCCAGCCAGAACACCCTGAACGCGTTCGGCCCGCTGCTGCCTGAGTTCCTCGGCGGTTCGGCTGACCTGGCCGGTTCCAACCTGACCCTGTGGAAAGGTTGCAAAGGTGTCTCGGCGGAAGACGCCAGCGGCAACTACATGTACTACGGCGTGCGCGAGTTCGGCATGAGCGCCATCATGAACGGCGTTGCCCTGCACGGCGGCCTGGTGCCTTACGGCGCGACCTTCCTGATGTTCATGGAATACGCCCGCAACGCCGTACGCATGGCGTCGTTGATGAAGAAGCGTGTGATCTTCGTCTACACCCACGACTCCATCGGCCTGGGCGAAGACGGCCCGACGCACCAGCCGGTCGAGCAATTGACCAGCTTGCGCACCACGCCGAACCTGGACACCTGGCGCCCATCGGACGCGGTCGAATCGGCTGTGGCCTGGAAGCACGCAATCGAGCGCAAGGACGGCCCTTCGGCGCTGATCTTCTCCCGTCAGAACCTGCAGCACCAAACCCGCGACGCGGCGCAGATCGAAGGCATCAGCCGTGGTGGCTACGTGCTGAAAGACTGCATCGGCGAGCCGGAGCTGATCCTGATCTCCACCGGTTCGGAAGTGGGCCTGGCGGTTCAGGCGTACGACAAGCTGACTGCCGCCGGTCGTAACGTGCGTGTGGTTTCCATGCCGTGCACCAGCGTCTTCGAAGCCCAGGACGCCGACTACAAGCAATCGGTGTTGCCGTTGCAAGTCAGCGCACGTATCGCCATCGAAGCGGCTCACGCCGACTACTGGTACAAGTACGTGGGCCTGGAAGGCCGCGTGATCGGCATGACCACCTACGGTGAGTCGGCGCCGGCGCCAGCGTTGTTCGAAGAGTTCGGTTTCACCCTGGAAAACATCCTGGGTCAGGCTGAAGAGCTGCTGGAAGACTAAAGCGCGTCCCCTTGTAGGAGCGAGCTTGTTGTGGCGAGGGAGCNNGGGCTGCGAAGCGGCCCCAAGCCGTGCGATCGAGATGTGTCAGATACACCTCGTCAGCCGGTCTGGGAGTGCTTCGCACTCCAGCGGGAGCAAGCTCCCTCGCCACACAAGCGAGTTCCTGCAAAGGTTTGTGTCGCCCACAATGCGAGAACCCCATGCCTCAACCGCGTCCCTACAAAGTTGCACTCAACGGCTACGGCCGGATTGGTCGTTGCGTCTTGCGTGCTCTGTTCGAGCGAGGGCCGGCGGCCGGGTTTGAAATTGTCGCGATCAACGATCTGGCGGACATGGCCAGCATCGAATACCTGACACGCTTTGACTCCACCCACGGCCGGTTCCCCGGCGAAGTGCGGGTCGAGGACGATTGTCTGCATATTAATGGCAACTGCGTGAAGGTCCTGCGCAGTGCCACCCCTGAGGGCATCGACTGGGCGGCGCTGGACGTCGACCTGGTGCTGGAATGCTCCGGTGCCTATCACACCCGTGCCGACGGCCAGCGGTTTCTCGACGCCGGCGCACCACGGGTCCTGTTTTCCCAGCCGATGGCCAGCGAGGCGGATGTCGACGCCACCATCGTCTACGGCGTGAACCAGGATTGCCTGACCGGCGCCGAATTGCTGGTGTCCAACGCCTCCTGCACCACCAACTGCGGCGTGCCGCTGTTGCGCCTGCTGGACCAGGCGATTGGCCTGGAATACGTGTCGATCACCACCATTCACTCGGCAATGAACGATCAGCCGGTGATTGACGCTTACCACCATGAAGACCTGCGCCGTACGCGTTCGGCGTTTCAGTCGGTGATTCCGGTGTCCACCGGCCTGGCGCGCGGTATCGAGCGACTGTTGCCGGAACTTGCCGGGCGAATCCAGGCCAAAGCCGTACGGGTACCGACGGTGAATGTGTCTTGCCTGGACATCACCATGCAAACCGTCAGCGACACCGACGCCGGCGAAGTCAACCGGATCCTGCGCGACGCCGCCACCAGCGGCCCGCTCAAAGGCCTGTTGGCCTACACCGAGTTGCCGCACGCCAGCTGTGATTTCAACCACGACCCGCATTCGGCCATCGTCGATGCCAGCCAGACCCGCGTTTCCGGCCCACGGCTGGTGAACATCCTGGCTTGGTTCGACAACGAATGGGGTTTTGCCAACCGAATGCTGGACGTTGCAGAACACTATCTGCAAACAGCCTCTCCACAACTTTAGCTCTCAGGAATTGCCCCCCATGACCGTGTTGAAGATGACCGACCTCGATCTGCAAGGTAAGCGCGTACTGATCCGCGAAGACCTCAACGTCCCAGTCAAGGACGGTGTTGTCACCAGCGATGCGCGAATCCTGGCCTCGCTGCCGACCATCAAGCTGGCCCTGGAAAAAGGTGCGGCCGTGATGGTCTGCTCCCACTTGGGTCGTCCGACCGAAGGTGAATTCTCGGCAGAAAACAGCCTCAAGCCTGTAGCTGAATATTTGAGCAAGGCCCTGGGTCGCGACGTGCCGCTGGTTGCCGACTACCTGAACGGTGTGGACGTGAAGGCTGGCGACATCGTGCTGTTCGAAAACGTGCGCTTCAACAAGGGCGAGAAAAAGAACAGCGACGAACTGGCCCAGCAATACGCTGCCCTGTGCGACGTGTTCGTGATGGACGCCTTCGGCACCGCGCACCGTGCCGAGGGTTCGACCCACGGCGTGGCCAAGTTTGCCAAAGTTGCCGCAGCTGGCCCGTTGCTGGCGGCTGAACTGGACGCACTGGGCAAGGCCCTCGGCGCTCCGGCCCAACCGATGGCCGCCATCGTTGCCGGCTCCAAGGTGTCCACCAAGCTCGACGTGCTGAACAGCCTGAGCCAGATCTGCAACCAGCTGATCGTCGGCGGCGGCATTGCCAACACCTTCCTGGCCGCTGCCGGTCACCCGGTGGGCAAATCGCTGTACGAGCCGGACCTGCTGGACACCGCCCGCGCCATCGCCGCCAAGGTCAGCGTGCCGCTGCCGGTAGACGTGGTGGTGGCCAAGGAATTCGCTGAAAGCGCCGAAGCCACCGTCAAGCTGATCGCTGACGTTGCCGCTGACGACATGATCCTGGACATCGGCCCGCAAACGGCAGCCAACTTCGCTGAACTGCTGAAGTCGTCCAAGACCATCCTGTGGAACGGCCCGGTCGGCGTGTTCGAGTTCGACCAGTTCGGCAACGGCACCAAAGTGCTGGCCCACGCCATCGCTGAAAGCTCGGCATTTTCCATCGCCGGCGGTGGCGACACCCTGGCGGCCATCGATAAATATGGCGTTGCTGACCAGATCTCCTACATTTCTACGGGGGGTGGTGCGTTCCTCGAATTCGTTGAAGGCAAGGTACTGCCGGCTGTCGAAGTGCTGGAAAGCCGGGCCAAGGGATAAGGCACTTGCCGAGGAAAAGGAGCATTCCGATGATCAGGTCGTTGGCACTGGTGATTGCAGCGGGCCTGCTGGCCGGCTGCGGCAGCACGCCGAAAGCGGCGCCCGAGTCTGAAAAGGCCGGGGCGGCTCGGCAAAAGAGTTGCTACCAGGCTGACTGGCAAGCCGAAACCATGCCGGTGATCAACAAGCGCATCGGGCCGGACGGGTTGGAGAAATACGACTCTGCGCCCAACGGTCAGGAACAGGGTTGCCCTTGACGGGTCTGATTCACTAACCGACAGCCGCGGTGGCCGCAGGTCGCCGCTTGAGGATTGGCAATGAAAGGCGTTTTCGCCCTGGCGGCACTGGCGTTATTGGCCGGATGCACCAACCTGAACATGTTCGACAAGAAGGCAGAGCCGGCAGACAAGTGGACCACCTGGACGTGTGACAGCCAGGCGCAAGTCAACTGGCGGTTTGCCGACCAGGCCCGCACCCACGTGGATGTGCGCCTCGGCGGCTCGGACCAGGTGTATCGCCTCAAGCAGGATGTGGCGGCCTCGGGCGTGCTGTACAGCGACGGCCAGTTGGCGTTTCACACAAAAGGTGAGGAAGGCCTGGTTTACTGGGTTGCCACCGATGATTTGATCGGGCGTGGCTGTAAAGCGCAATAACACGCCGCGATCACCCGTAGGAGCCGGCTTGCCGGCGATAGCGTCAGCCGCCATCGCCGGCAAGCCGGGTCCTACAGACAGGTTTAACGATTAAGCAGGGCAGGCTTTGAAAGCCTGACCTTCAATAACTTGAATAGCAGCCGCCGCTACGGCAGGCTTGCACGATTAACGACCCTCGACCGGGAGAGAGACTCACAATGGCACTTATCAGCATGCGCCAGATGTTGGACCACGCAGCCGAATTCGGCTATGGCGTTCCAGCCTTCAACGTCAACAACCTTGAGCAGATGCGCGCCATTATGGAAGCCGCTGACAAGACTGACTCTCCAGTGATCGTCCAGGCTTCGGCCGGCGCGCGCAAATACGCCGGTGCCCCGTTCCTGCGTCACCTGATCCTCGCCGCGATCGAAGAATTCCCGCACATCCCGGTGTGCATGCACCAGGACCACGGCACCAGCCCTGACGTGTGCCAGCGCTCCATCCAGTTGGGCTTCAGCTCGGTAATGATGGACGGTTCCCTGGGCGAAGACGGCAAGACCCCGACCGACTACGAATACAACGTACGCGTCACCCAACAAACCGTGGCCATGGCTCACGCCTGCGGCGTTTCGGTTGAAGGCGAGCTGGGCTGCCTGGGTTCCCTGGAAACCGGCATGGCCGGTGAAGAAGACGGTATCGGCGCCGAAGGCGTACTGGATCACAGCCAAATGCTGACCGATCCGGAAGAAGCCGCCGACTTCGTGAAAAAGACCCAGGTTGACGCCCTGGCCATCGCCATCGGCACCAGCCACGGCGCCTACAAATTCACCAAGCCACCTACCGGCGACGTGTTGGCCATCGACCGCATCAAGGAAATCCACAAGCGCATCCCTAACACCCACCTGGTGATGCACGGTTCTTCCTCGGTACCGCAAGAGTGGCTGGCGATCATCAACCAGTACGGCGGCGACATCAAAGAAACCTACGGCGTGCCGGTTGAAGAAATCGTCGAAGGCATCAAGTACGGCGTGCGTAAGGTCAACATCGACACTGACCTGCGCCTGGCTTCCACCGGTGCGATGCGTCGCCTGATGGCCACCAACCCGAGCGAATTTGACCCACGTAAATTCTTCGGCGCTACCGTGACTGCCATGCGTGATGTATGTATCGCACGTTACGAAGCCTTCGGTACTGCGGGCAACGCTTCGAAGATCAAGCCGATCTCGTTGGAAGCGATGTACCAGCGTTACCTGAAAGGTGAGTTGAACGCCAAGGTCAACTAAGCCTTACGCGTTAATGAAAAGCCCGCAGCGATGCGGGCTTTTTTGTGGCTGAAATTTGATCAGGCGGCTGCGGGGGTGTCGAAGCCGCGGTATTCGATGACGCGGAATACGTCGCTTACGTCCTGCACCAGGATGCGGGCGGTGTTGGCTACGTGGTTCAGGTCACGCTCCGCAAAATCGGGCAGGCTGGAGCAGGCCATCAGGTTGAGGTGTTCGAGGGCGGCGTTGAGGCGTTCACGCAGGCAGGCGTGCAGGTCCGTGAGTGGTGCATCGCTGTCGATCAATAGCACGGGGTATTCGGTGGCTGTTTCGGTGCAAGGGGTGAAACGGCGGGGTGGGAGTTGTGGCTTCATGGCAAATCCTTAACTCAAAAGAAAATTGGCCACCGTTTGCTGCGAAACAAATAGGGTGGCAGCTGTACGCGGGTTCGCAGACCGAGGAGTTAAGACCCGGCAGACCCGAAGGTCTCCCACGTACAACCGCCATAAAAAGCCGAGCATTGGCAGGACTGCCTATGTCGTATTTTGACGGGTACGGTATTAACTCTGTAGGGCTGCGAAACCCTATCGCCGTTCAATGCCGGCGACGGGGCGAACTATAAGCGGCGCTCCGGTTCACCGCACCGCCAGCTCCCACAGGGATAAGTGTTGTTTAAGTGATTGTGTTAATCACCGAATGATCCTTGGGTCCATAGGACAGTGCCTACGAGATGTGAGGAGACTTAGTTCTCCACCAGCACCTTCGGATTCGAGTTACCCCACACCGTATACAGATCCGCCAGCAACGCACCGTTGATGTCTTCAACCTCCGCCTGGCTGGTCTCCACCGCGCCCTGCTTGCCGAACAACACCACCTCATCGCCGCTCTTCACGGTCGGCACGTCGGTGACATCGACCATCAGGGTGTTCATCGACACCTTGCCCACCACCGGCACCCGGTGCCCGTTGATCAGCACGATGCCTTTGTTGGTAAACGCCCGGCGATAGCCGTCGGAATAACCCACGGTGATGTTCGCCAGTTTCGAATCCCGCGCCAGGGTGTAGGTGCGGTCGTAGCCTACGGTGTTGCCTTTCGGGTAGCTGTTGACCGACGCCACGTGGGATTTGAACTGCATCACCCGCTTGTATTCGGTGAACGACGGTACGGTATCGCCAAACAGCAGGCCGCCCGGACGAACCATGTCCAGCCGCGACTCGGGCACTTCCAGGGTGGCGAAGGAGTTGGCGGCGTGCAGGGTGATTTTGCTGCGGTCGAGCTGGGCGACGTTGATCAGCCAGTTGGCTTGTTCGTTGAACGCCTTGAGGCCGGTGCGCACGTCGGCGGCGTCTTCGACGGCGAAGTGGGTCATGATCGCCGTCACCTGCAGGTTTGGCACCTTGGTAATGGCTACGGCGTCGCGGCGGCCCTGGGCGGTGGTCATTTCCACACCGTTGCGGCTCATGCCGCTGGAGTTCAGGCCCAGGTGCACGACCAGTGGGCGGCCGTGGTTTTCGGCGATCAGGCTGGCGCGCACGGCGAAGTCCAGATTGCCCACCAGCTCTTCGACGTTATACGGCAAAGCAGCTTCCAGCTCGCTCAGGGCGGCGGTGCGTACGCGGATCAGTTGGCCCTTGAAGCCGCTTTCACGGACCACGCGGGCTTCTTCGTTGCTGGCGATGCCGACGCAGGGCACGCCCAGTTTGATCACCGAGGGCATCAGTAAACCGATGCCGTGACCGTAGGCGTCCGCCTTGAGCACGGCGCAGATTTTCGACTTGTCAGCGAGGCTGGCTTGCAGGGTGCGGATATTGTTTTCGAAGGCGACCTTGTTGATTTCGACCCAGGCGTTGCTGTCCTGGATATTGACCTGGGCCACCCCGTCGGCCATCGAGAGGGGCGGGGCGGCGAAGGCCGGGTTTTGCAGCAGTGCCATGCCCATAGAGAGGGCGAGCAGGGTGCGGGAAAAGGGCATTGGGCAGTCTCCATGACTTTCTTGTAGGGGGTAGTGCGCGTGCGCGGCGCCATACTCGGATTGTCCTACAAGAAAGTCGAGACCCTGGGTCGCGGTTCTGTCCTAAAGCGTCGTGGGACCGGTCGCTGAAGCGAATCAGCTTCAGTCGTGGTCAATGTCCAGCTTGGCAAACGTCACGCGGGCGCCTTCCTTGCTGTTGCCGCTGTTGTCCTGCACGTAGGCACCGGCCTTGAAGTACAGCGGTTGTTTGCCCCACGCAGCGCCGATGCGTTCGTTCCATTGCCCATTGGCAGCGTCGACGCTCAACAATCCGGCCTTGTTCAGGTGGATGACATAGGTGAAGTCGCGGTCCAGCGGTACGTTCTCGGCGACGATGATCACCCGGCCTTCCGACTCGTCAGGGCGCATGCGCACCTTGGCGACGATGTTGCCGGTCTGGGTTTTTTCCTTGTATTGGTATTCGACCTTGATCAGTGGCTTCTGGCTTTCGTAGGCGTGGATTTGACCGATCACCACCTTGCCGGACGACGGCACCTTGTTGACCGCCAACGTGGCACGCAGGAAATTGTCGGCGTCGCTGTACAGCCAGTTGCGCAGGCGGCCGTCGGCGTAGGTTTCCCGCAGTTCGCTGCGAGGGTAAACGGCGTTCTCGGTACGCGTGCCGGTCACCGGGGTCCAGAATTGCACGCTGCTGCCTTCGGCCTGGAAGTATTGGTCCTTGAACCCGCTGAGCAGTTTCGGCGTGTCGATGGTCGAGGGCGGGGAGCCGACGGGGATGCTCAGGTTCCAGGTGGACAGATCAATCATTGAATACGCCTTTAACGGGGAGAGAAGGCCTTGGCTCGGGAGCCGGCACTTTCTTTATAGGTGGCTCGAAATGGATTGTTAATGGCTTTGTGGCGGATTGTTGGCGCCAATGAAATGTCAAAAAGCCATGTTTCCCGTAAACCGCGGGCTGTAGACACTGACCGTTAGTCGGTTGTCTGGGCTTTGGCGCAATGATGGCACCGTCGTGGCTTCTGCTTTATGGGATCCAGGGCTAGAGTGAGCCCTTATTGTTTATCCGGTTTTGTCGCAAAAATGACCGGAATGACTCCGACGAAAGAGAAGCAGCAATGGAATGCGCTCCAATCAAGCCTCGCGATGGTTGTTCAGTGCTTTTGGTGGTCGATGACTATCCCGAAAACCTGATCAGCATGCGTGCGCTATTGCAGCGTGAAGATTGGCATGTGGTGACGGCGGCCTCCGGGGTGGAAGCCCTGGGATTGCTGCTCGAACACGACGTCGACCTGGTGTTGCTGGATGTGATGATGCCCGGCATGGACGGGTTCGAGGTGGCCCGGCTGATGCGCGGCAGCCAACGCACACAAATGACCCCGATCATCTTTCTCAGCGCTCACGCCCAATCGCCGGCGGCGATGCTGGAAGGCTATGCCAGCGGCGCGATCGACTATCTGCTGAAACCCTTCGACCCGAATATCCTCAAGCCCAAGGTCCAGGCCCTGCTGGAGCACCAGCGCAACCGCCGTGCCTTGCAGCGCCTGAGTCACGATCTGGAATCGGCCCGGGCCTTCAATGCCTCGGTGCTCGACAATGCCGCCGAAGGCATCCTGGTGGTGGGCGAAGACGGCGTGATCAGCTACGCCAACCCGGCGATTTCGCGGCTGATCAATGCGCCGGTCGCTGAGATCCAGGGTGCCGAGTTCCTGGGCTTCCTACAGAAGCCCCATGTGCCTGGGTGGTCCGATTCTGCCTTGTATGAAGGCTACAAACGTGGTGAAACCTGGCGCCTGCACGACGCCATCTTGCGCACCGCGCCCGGCCAGCAGTTGCCCGTGGCGATGTCGTGCGCCCCGCTGCCGGCCGAGCAGAAAGCCATGGTGGTCACGGTGCTGGACATGTCCGAGGTGCGCCATCTGCATCAGCAACTGGAGTTCCAGGCCGTCACCGACCCGCTGACGGGCCTGCTCAATCGGCGTGGGTTTCACCAGTCGGTGGAGAATGTGCTGTTGCGCAGCGAGCGTATCGAGCAGTCGCTGGTGCTGCTGTACCTGGACCTGGACGGGTTCAAGCGGGTCAACGATTCCCTCGGCCACGACGCCGGAGACCGCGTGCTGCGCTGGGTCTCGGAACAGTTGAAGGCGTGCCTGCGCTCCTACGACATTCTCGGGCGCATGGGCGGGGATGAATTCACCGCGCTGCTGGAGCTGGAATTCCCGGAGCAGGCGGCCAAGATTGCGGAAAAACTGATCGAACGGGTGTCGATCTGTCAGCAGGTCGACGGTCTGGATGTGATGCTGGGCGTCAGTATCGGCATCGCCACTTTCCCGGACTGCGGCTCGGACCTCAACGGCCTGCTGCGCGCGGCGGACGTCGCGATGTACGAGGCCAAGCGCGCCGGGCGTCAGCAATATCGCTACTACGACCAGGAAATGAACGGCCGGGCCCGCTCGCGCCTGATGCTCGAAGACAGCGTACGCAGCGCCATCGACAGCAAGGATTTCACCCTGGTGTACCAGCCGCAGGTGTCGTTGCACGACGGCCATCTGCGGGGCGTCGAAGCGCTGCTGCGCTGGCAGCACCCGAGTGTCGGCGATGTGCCGCCGGGGCTGTTTCTGCCGTTGCTCGAAGAGGCGCGGCTGATCAGCCAGTTGAGCACCTGGATCTACCAGCAGGTGGCCGCCCAGCGGCAGGCATGGGCAGGGGTGTTCAGCGATGAGTTGGTCCTGAGCGTGAGCTTGAGCAGCAGCCAGTTCAATATGCCGAACCTGGCCAGCCAGCTGCAGCAGGTGCTGGAGCGACATGGGTTGCAAGGCCGGCAGCTTGAGGTGGAGATCAGTGAAGAAAGCCTGATGCACAATCTGGATGAGTCCACCAAGCAGCTCAAGCTGTTGCGCCGGGCCGGCGTGCGGATTGCCCTGGATGATTTCGGCGCGGGCAACTGCTCCCTGGCCCACCTGCGGGACCTGGAATTCGACACCCTCAAGCTCGACCCGAAGCTGATCGCCCGCCTGCCGGGTTCATCCCGGGACGCGGCGATGGCGCGCAGCATTATCGAATTGTGCCGGCATTTTGATCTGCTGGTGATTGCCGAAGGCGTCGAGACCCAGGAGCAAGTTGAGTGGCTCAAGGCCAACGGCTGCCAGTTCATCCAGGGCCCGCAGGTGGCGCCGCCGTTGATCGCGGATGAAATTGCCGACTGGCGCCTGCGCGCAGCGGCCCGCTGAATTCGCTACACTGGCGCCCATTCAAATACCCGTTGTTGACCCCATGACCGCGCTGAAATACCTCCAGGCCTACCCCCCAGCATTGCAGGAGCAAGTGCGCCAGTTGATTGCCAAGGACCAACTCGGCGACTACCTGACCCAGCGCTACCCCGAGCGGCATGGCGTGCAGAGCGACAAAGCGCTGTACAGCTACGCCCAGGCCCTGAAGCAGGAACACCTGCGCAACGCCCCGGCCATCGACAAGGTGTTGTTCGATAACCGCCTGGACCTGACCCACCGCGCCCTCGGCCTGCACACCACCATCTCCCGGGTGCAGGGTGGCAACCTCAAGTCGAAGAAAGAAATCCGTATCGCCTCGCTGTTCAAGGAAGCCGCGCCGGAATTTCTGCGCATGATCGTGGTACACGAACTGGCGCACTTCAAGGAATCGGACCACAACAAGGCGTTCTACAAACTCTGTGAATACATGTTGCCGGGCTACCATCAGGTGGAATTCGACCTGCGGGTGTACCTGACCTGGCGGGACCTGCAGGGCAAGCCCTGACCTTCAAAGGCGATCGAGCATGGATGTGAGCAAGACCAAAAGCAGCTTCTACCGGCGCCTGTATGTGGCGTACCTGATTGATAGCCAGCTGGCCAGCAGCGTGCCGGCACTGACCGAGGTGACGGGCATGCCCCGGCGTACTGCACAGGACACGATTGCGGCGTTGGCGGACCTGGATATTGTGTGTGAGTTTGAACAGGAAGACGGGGCCCGCAATCATGCCGGGCGCTATCGGATTCGTGATTGGGGCGCGATTGATCGGCGCTGGATCGAGGCGAACCTGGCGAGCATTAAACAGGTGTTGGGTTACCCCTGAAGGCTTGGGGTGACCGGGCTGACGCCTTCGCGAGCAAGCCCGCTCCCACATTCGACCGCATTCCAAAGGTGGAACTCGGTCAAATGTGGGAGCGGGCTTGCTCGCGAAGAGGCCCTCATGCCCGGCGCATGCCTATATGTGGAATGTCATCCTCAAGGTATTCCTCACCCGCCACCACAAACCCGTACCGCCCGTAATACCCCTGCAAATGCGCCTGGGCCGACAGATAGATCGGCACGTCGGGCCACTGTTTCTCTGCCTGCCTGAGGGCCTCATCCATCATCTGGTGGCCCAGCCCGGTACCCCGCGCGCTCGGCGCAACGATCACCCGGCCGATCACCACATCACCACCCTGTGATTCAGGATCCAGCAGGCGCAGGTAGGCCTGCAGTTGACCATCATCCCAGGCCATCAGGTGATGGGTATCACCGTCCAGGTCCTGGCCGTCGATGTCCTGGTACACGCATTTCTGCTCGACCACGAAGACCTCCGAGCGCAGGCGCAAAATGGCGTACAGCTGCTCCTTGCCCAGGTCACTGTGGTGTTTGCAGACCCATTCGACTGTCATGGTGTTCTCTCGGCTGATTGTCTGGTCAGGATAGTAAGCGCGCGGGAGGCGAGTGTCTAAATTGCGGTTTTTTTGTGAGTGAGATCAATTTGCCATCATTCTCTGCGTGCGACGCTGCCGTCTTTGTGTAATCTGCAGTACAGGCTCATTGATGAGCTACTGTTAAATCCTCGGGTTGCCCCAGAGGTCAGGCCATAGAATGCCCGCCAAGGACTTGAGCATGCCGCGATTTTCTCGTGCCGTTGCTTTGATCGGTTTGTTGTTGCTGGCCCAGGCGGCGGCGGCAGAACGCTTGCGACTGGTGGCGGATGCCTGGCCGCCGTTCACTGACGCCACCCTGGTCAATGGTGGTTTGGCCACCGACATCGTGACCACCGCCCTGGCCCGTGCCGGCTATGCCAGTGAGTTTGAACAGGTGCCCTGGGCCCGCGCCCTGATGGGTGTGGGCGATGGGCGTTACGACGTATTGGTGAACGCCTGGTACGACGATGCGCGTACTCAACTGGGGCAGTTTTCCGGCGAATACCTGCTCAACCGGGTGCTGTTTCTCAAGCGCCGCGACGATCCCATCGACTACCAGAACCTGGAGCAGTTGCACGACTACCCCGTCGCGGTGGTGCGTGGCTATGCCTATTCAGCGGCGTTCGATGCCGATCCGCAATTGCAGAAAGTCCCGGTGCATAACTTCGCCATGGCCGTGCGCATGCTGGCGGCGCAGCGGGTGCGGCTGACGTTGGAGGACGAATTCGTCGCCCGCTACTACCTGGCTCGGGAGTCCGCCACCGTGCGCAACGCGGTGGAGTTTTTGCCGGTGCCGCTGAGCGAAAACAGCCTGCACATTCTGGTTAGCCTGAAAAATCCTCAGCATCAGCAGATTGTTGCCGGGTTTGATCGGGAGATTGCCAGGATGAAAGTGGATGGCAGTTATGCGCGGTTGATGAAGCAGCACGGGATGTAGTGAGGCTAATGGCCCCTTCGCGAGCAAGCCCGCTCCCACATTCGACCGCATTCCAAAGGTGGAACTCGGCCGAATGTGGGAGCGGGCTTGCTCGCGAAGAGGGTTCAGGCTTCGCTGGTATCTTTGATCAGGTGAGCCGCCAACGTGCGCAACGGCCCCAGTTGCCGGCAGATCAGCGCCAATTGCGTCTGCACCAGCCGCTGCCCTTCGTCAATTTCATCCGGCATCTGCTCCAGGTCCACTGCCAAGGCTTCCTCGGCATCACTCTGAATCGCAATTGGCTGCTTGTTCGCCAGCCCGGTGGCGATCTCGTCGATGCTCGCCGCCAGTGTCTTCCCGGCGCCTTCGATCAAGTGCTCGCGCACTTCCGCCGGCAGTTGGGTTTCCCTGTGGGCGCCCAGCCCCGACAGGTAGCTGAGCAGCGTGTGGGACAGCACCAGGAACCTGAACCCCACGTCCGCTTCCTTACGGAAGTGCCCCGGCTCCATCAGCATGTTCGCCAGGGTGGTGGACAGCGCGGCGTCGGCGTTGTGGGCATTGCGCCGGGCGAGGCGGTAAGCCAGGTCGTCGCTTTTGCCCGCGGCGTACTGCTGCATGATCTGGCGCAGGTAGATGCTGTTGCAGGTCAGGGTATTGGCCAGCACCTTGTTCAGGCGCCGGCCCTGCCAGTCCGGCAGGAACAGGAACACTGCCAGTCCGGCGATCAGGCTGCCGAGCAAGGTATCGAACAGCCGTGGCAGGAACAGCCCGTAGCCGTCGCCCACCTGGTTGAAGCAGAACAGCACCATCAGCGTGATCGCAGCGGTCGCCAGGGTGTAGCGCGTGGTGCGGTTGATAAAGAACACCAGGCCGGCGGCAATGGCGAACATCGACTGGATCAGCGGGTTGGGGAACAGGTCGAACAGCGCCCAGGCGATGGTCAGGCCGATGGCAGTGCCGATGATCCGCTGGCCCAGCTTGCGCCGGGTGGCGCCGTAGTTTGGCTGGCACACGAACAGCGTGGTGAGGATGATCCAATAGCCTTGGGACGGGTGAATCAAGTGCACCATCCAGTAGCCGATACTCAGCGCCAGGGGCAGGCGCAGGGCATGGCGGAACAGCAAGGAGGTTGGTGTCAGCTGCGTGCGCAGGCGCGTCCACATTTCCTTGAGGTTGCGCGGTGCACGGTCCAGCAGGCTGCTGTCGGTGGCATCGGCCAGGCTGTCGGGGTTGGCGGCGTCGCCCAGCAGGCGGTCCAGGGTCGACAGGTTGGCGGCCAGGGCGCGCAGGGAGCGCAGCAGGCCGCGCCAGGCCGGGTTGCTCTGGATGCGCAGGTGTTCCAGGGAGGCATTCAGGTCGCCCAGGGCTTCGGCAAAGCTGTCGTCATAGACGAAAGGCTGGCGCATCTGGATCGATTCGGCCAGGGTCTGGCAGGCTTTGCCTTGCTGGCGCAGCAGGCGCTGGCAGCGGAACAGCACGTCGCTGTGGAAGAAGGCTTCGGCGAGGGCGTTGTAAGGGTAGTGCGAGGAACTGGCGCGCTCGTGGATGTCCTGGGCCAGGAAGTACAGCTTGAGGTAGCGGCTGACCTTGGAGCCCGGGCGACCATTGCCGACCCGGTGCAGGATGATCTCTTTGGCGGCGTTCAGTGCTGCCACCACCCGGCCGTTTTGCTGCGCCAGTTCCAGGCGCCGCGCTTCCACATCCAGTTGGCGGATCGGTTCGAACAGCGACGACTTGAGCTTGAGGTAACGCCCCAGCTCGCGAAACAGTCGCGCCAGGCTCTGCTGCACTGGCTGGTTGGAAAACAGCACCTGCCACAACACCGACAGCGCGCCATACCACGCGGCGCCGGCCACCAGCAGCAAGGGTTCATGCCAGAAGTCGGTGACGGCGCCACCGCGCTGGTCCACGCCGATCATGGTGTAGACCGAGAGAATCAGGGTGGCCGAAGCGATCGCCCCATAACGCTCGCCGAGGGCACCGAGCATGGTCAGGCCGAAGCTGGACAGAGCCAGGAAGATCGCGAAGATCCAGGGATAAGGGAAAAGCAGTTCGACGGACAGTGCCGCAGTGCTGAAGCACACCAGTGTCACGGCCAGGGCGTTGAGCCGGCCTTGCCAGTTGTCATCGGTCTCGGCCAGGGCGCTGGCGATAATCCCCAGGAACAGCGGGATCAGCAGCGCCATTTCATTCTGGTACCAGCACAGCGCCATGCTGCCGGTCAGGGCGATGAATACCCGTACGCTGTAACTGAACTTGTCCAGTGCCCAAAGGCGCCGCATGGACTGCTTGAAGGAGGTCGATGACATGAAGTCTGGGGTCTTCCGGGACGATGCCGCTAAATTGAGCCAGTAATGACGCCACGGCAAGCGTGGCGATCACATCTGAGAGCAAAATTTATTCCAGTCATTACTTCCAAGCACACCACGAACCAAATGTGGGAGCGGGCTTGCTCGCGAAGGCGGTGTATCAGTCACTGATGTATT
>NZ_JACARS010000006.1:0-63793 GCF_013386485.1 Pseudomonas sp. P7758
TGTAAGAGCGGAACCAATAGATGCCGTTACCGAAATAACGGATATACACACCGTCAAAAACAGAGGCACACCCCTTGCTCCAGTTGATCCTCGGCGGCGCCCGCTCCGGCAAAAGCCGCCTGGCTGAAAAACTCGCCACCGACAGCGGCCTAAGCGTCACCTACATAGCGACCAGCCAACCCCTGGACGGCGAAATGACCGCACGCGTCGCCCACCACCGCGAGCGGCGCCCGACCGAATGGGGCCTGATCGAAGAGCCCATCGAACTGGCCCGTGTCCTCAAGGAAAACGCCACCCCGAACCATTGCCTGCTGGTTGACTGCCTGACCCTATGGCTCACCAACCTGCTGATGCTCGAAGACCCCGACCGTCTCAAAGAAGAGCGTGAGGCCTTGCTCCAAACCCTGGCCACCCTCCCAGGAGAAATCATTTTTGTCAGCAACGAGACCGGAATGGGTGTCGTCCCGCTGGGCGAATTGACTCGCCGCTATGTCGATGAAGCCGGTTGGCTGCATCAAGCCTTGGCCGAACGTTGTCAGCGCGTTGTCCTGACCGTCGCCGGCCTGCCCCTGACTTTGAAAGGTACTGCGTTATGACCGACACCTGGTGGCTCAACCCCTGCAAGGCGATCGACCCCCAAGCCCACGAACAAGCCCTGGCCCGCCAGCAGCAACTGACCAAGCCCGCCGGCTCCCTCGGCCGGCTGGAAGCCGTGGCCGTCCAACTGGCCGGCCTCCAGGGCCAGGTCAAACCCAGCGTCGACCACCTGTGGATCGCGATCTTCGCCGGCGACCACGGCGTCGTCGCCGAAGGTGTCTCCGCCTTCCCCCAGGAAGTCACCGGCCAGATGCTTCACAACTTCGTCACCGGTGGCGCCGCCATCAGCGTGCTTGCGCGCCAACTCGACGCCAAGCTGGAAGTGGTCGACCTCGGCACCATCACCCCGACGTTGAACCTACCGGGCGTCCGCCACCTGAATATCGGTCTCGGCACCGCCAACTTCGTCAACGGCCCGGCAATGACCGAAGCCCAGGGCCAACTGGCCCTGCAAGCCGGCCGCGACAGCGTGCACCGCGCTATCACCAGCGGTGCGCAACTGTTTATCGGTGGCGAAATGGGCATCGGCAACACCACCGCCGCCAGTGCCCTGGCCTGCGCGCTGCTGGATTGCCAGGTCAGCGACCTGACCGGCCCCGGCACCGGCCTGAACGCCCAGGGTGTCAGCCACAAGGTCGCCGTCATCGAGCGCGCCCTTGCGCTGCACGCCAGCGACCGCGACGACGCACTGAAAACCCTGTTCAACCTCGGCGGCTTTGAAATTGCCGCGCTGGTCGGCGCCTACCTGGCCTGCGCTCAAGAAGGGGTCGTGGTGCTGGTGGACGGTTTTATCTGCACCGTCGCCGCCTTGGTCGCCACGCGCCTGAACCCCGGCTGTCGTGAATGGCTGCTGTTCGGCCACCGCGGTGCCGAGCCCGGCCATCGTCACGTGCTGCAAAGCCTCAACGCCGAGCCTTTGCTGGAACTCGGGCTGCGCCTGGGTGAAGGCAGTGGCGCCGCGCTCGCTGTGCCGTTGCTGCGCCTGGCCTGCGCGCTGCACGGGCAGATGGCGACCTTCGCCGAAGCAGCCGTAGCGGATCGCCCGGCATGACTTTGCGCCTGGACCTGCTGCGCCACGGCGAAACCGAACTGGGCGGCGGCTTGCGCGGCAGCCTGGACGATGCGCTCACGGCCAAGGGCTGGGAGCAGATGCGTGAGGCGGTGGTGGCGCAGGGCCCTTGGGAGCGTCTGGTCAGTTCGCCGCTGCAACGTTGTGCGCGGTTTGCCGAGGAGTTGGGCACGCGCCTGAACCTGCCGGTCACCCTCGAAAAGGATCTGCAGGAACTGCACTTCGGCGCCTGGGAAGGGCAGAGCGCTGCAGCCTTGATGGAAACCGACGCCGACGCGCTGGGCCTGTTCTGGGCTGATCCCTACAGTTTCACGCCGCCGCAGGGCGAGCCGGTTTCACAGTTTTCCGCGCGTGTTTTGGGGGCTGTCGGCCGCTTGTATCAAGCTTATGCCGGCCAGCGAGTGCTGCTGATCAGCCATGGTGGAGTCATGCGTTTGCTGCTGGCCCAGGCGCGAGGCCTGCCGCGTGAGCAACTGTTGAATGTCGAAGTCGGCCATGGTGGCCTGTTCAGCCTGCAGGTCGAGGCGGATGGCGTATTAAGGGAAGGACGCTGAGCATGTTGCCGTTCTGGATCGCCTTGCAGTTTCTCAGCAGCCTGCCGATTCGCTTGCCGGGCATGCCGCAACCCCAGGAACTGGGGCGTTCGTTGCTGTTTTATCCGGTGGTGGGGCTGCTGTTCGGGCTACTGCTGTGGGGCTTGAACGCCGTGTTGATGGGCGCGCCATTGCTGCTGCACGCCGCGCTGCTGTTGACCGCGTGGGTGTTGCTCAGTGGCGGCCTGCATCTGGACGGCCTGGCCGACAGCGCCGACGCCTGGCTCGGTGGCTTCGGTGACCGCGAGCGCACCCTGACCATCATGAAAGACCCGCGCAGCGGCCCGATCGCGGTGGTCACCCTGGGCCTGGTGTTGCTGCTCAAATTCACCGCGCTGGTGGCATTGATCGAGCAGCACAACGGCGCCGCGCTGATCCTCGCACCGTTGATTGGCCGCGCTTCGATGCTGGCGCTGTTTCTCACCACGCGCTATGTGCGCGCCGGTGGTCTGGGGCAGGCCCTGGCGGATCATTTGCCACGGATCGTCGGCCAACAGGTGCTGATCCTCAGTGGTCTGGCGTGTATCTTGATCGGCGGTTTCAGTGGCGGGATTGCCGTGCTGGTGGCTGCCCTTTGTTTTATCGGCTTGCGCCAATTGATGGTCAATCGCCTCGGCGGCACCACCGGCGACACCGCCGGCGCGCTGTTGGAGCTGCTGGAAGTGGCGGTGTTGATCAGTCTGGTGCTGTAACACTTTCTTGCATTTCATTAATCCCGGGTATATACACGCTCCATGCTTGCCTCCCAATGTTTATGCACAAACCTGCGTCGCGCCGCTCGTGGCGTCAGCAGGCATTACGACGGCGCTCTCGACGGCTTCGGGATCAACGTTGCCCAGTATTCTTTGCTGTGTAATCTGCAGCGCCTCGATCAACCGAGCATTTCCAGCCTGGCCGACGCCATGGGCCTGGATCGCAGCACACTGGGGCGCAACCTGCGGGTGCTGGAAGGCGAGGGCCTGGTGCAGTTGGTGGAGGGCGATGACTTGCGCAACCGCCTGGTCTTGCTGACCGAGGCGGGTATCGAACGGCTCGCCGCCGCATTGCCGGCCTGGGAAGCGGCGCAGCAGAAATTGATTGATAAGTTGGGCGCCGAAAAGCGCGAAACCCTGTTGGCCTTGCTGGATGAACTCGCTTGACGCGAGTTTGTTCGATGATAAGCGGGTATATACCCGCGAACGGAGAATAAGAAATGACCTCGATGTGGCGCACCAGCGGCTGGATTCTTGTGGGGAGTGCGCTGATCCTCGCGTTGTCCCTCGGCGTGCGACATGGCTTCGGCCTGTTCCTGGCGCCCATGAGTGCCGAATTCGGCTGGGGCCGTGAAACCTTTGCCTTTGCCATCGCCCTGCAAAACCTGATCTGGGGCCTGGCACAGCCATTTACCGGCGCCCTGGCCGACCGCTTCGGCGCCGCCAAGGTGGTGATGATCGGTGGTGTGCTTTACGCGCTGGGCCTGGTGTTCATGGGCCTTTCGGATTCGGCGTGGTCGCTGTCCCTGAGTGCCGGGTTGCTGATCGGCATTGGCCTGTCGGGCACCTCGTTCTCGGTGATCCTCGGCGTCGTGGGGCGTGCCGTGGCGCCGGAAAAACGCAGCATGGCCATGGGTATCGCCAGCGCCGCCGGCTCGTTCGGCCAGTTCGCCATGTTGCCGGGCACCCTCGGTTTGATCGGCTGGCTTGGCTGGTCCGCCGCGTTGCTGGTGCTGGGCCTGATGGTGGCGCTGATCGTGCCGTTGGTGACCATGCTCAAGGATCGACCGTTGCCTGCGGTGGCTGGCCAGCAGACCTTGCGCGAAGCCTTGGGTGAGGCCTGCTCCCATTCAGGGTTCTGGCTGCTGGCGTTCGGCTTTTTTGTCTGCGGTTTCCAGGTGGTGTTTATCGGCGTGCACTTGCCGTCGTACCTGGTGGACCAGCACTTGCCGGCCTCGGTGGGGACGACCGTGCTGGCATTGATCGGCCTGTTCAATATCTTTGGCACCTATACCGCCGGATGGCTCGGCGGGCGCATGTCCAAACCCCGTTTGTTGACCGGTTTGTACCTGCTGCGGGCGGTGGTGATTGTGATCTTCCTGTGGGCGCCGGTGACGCAGACCAGCGCCTACCTGTTCGGCATGGCGATGGGCTTCCTGTGGCTGTCCACGGTGCCACTGACCAACGGCACGGTCGCGACCTTGTTTGGTGTCAGAAACCTTTCCATGCTAGGTGGGATCGTGTTCCTGTTCCATCAACTGGGCTCGTTCCTCGGCGGCTGGTTGGGCGGGGTGGTCTATGATCGAACCGGCAGCTACGATTTGATCTGGCAGGTGGCAATCGTCCTGAGCCTGGTGGCAGCGGCGCTGAACTGGCCGGTGCGCGAGCGCCCGGTGGCACGTTTGCAGGCGAAAATGGGGGTGGCATGAATTCGACCTGGCATTGGCTCGGCGCAGCAGGAGCAGGACTCTTGCTGCTGCTGGCGTGGTGGGGCTGGCAACAGGGCGGCCTGGCATTGATGCAGTTGGGCATGGCGATCTGTTAAGTTCTGTGTCTGAGACTTTTCAAGGACACCTCACATGCAGATGCGCTGGTTCGCAGTACCCGCTCTGATGGTGGCTTTTGGCGGTGTCGCCATGGCTGCCGATTGCCCGCCGTTGCTTGAAGGCCAGTTGCCCAAGCTGCGCGCCAAGGAATCCATCGACCTGTGCCAGCGCTTTGCCGGCAAGCCGCTGCTGATCGTCAACACCGCCAGCTTCTGCGGGTTTGCGCCGCAGTTCAAAGGGCTTGAAGCGTTGTACCAGCGCTACAAGGGCCAGGGGCTGGAAGTGATTGGCGTGCCGTCCGATGACTTCAAGCAGGAAGCCAAGACCGGGGAGGAAACTGCCAAGGTTTGTTACGTTAATTACGGCGTGACCTTCACCATGACCGAACCACAGAAGGTCAAGGGCCCGGACGCGGTGCATCTGTTCAAGATCCTGGCGCAGCAGAGCAGTGCGCCGAAGTGGAATTTCTACAAGTACGTGGTGGACCGCCAGGGCAAGGTGATCGCCAACTTCTCCAGCCTGACCAAGCCGGATAGCCCGGACCTGATCAAGGCGGTGGAAGAGGCGCTGGCTTCGAAACCCTGATGGGCACCCACTAAAAAGCCCCGCCTCTTTTGCAAGAGTGCGGGGCTTTTTTGTGCCGCTTTACATCAGAACTTGTACGTCACGCCCAGGCCGAAACCGTTGGCGCTGTTTTCGTACTTGGCGCTGTAGGAACCCAGTGCATTGGACTTGTTGACTTTGACCGGCTCTTCCTTGAGGTAGGAATAAGCCAGGTCGACAGTCATGTTATCCATCACCGCATAACCCAGGCCCACACTGAAGATGGTCCGGTCGCCAGTAGGAATACGTGGGGAACGGTCAGTGTTGTTGGTTGGCGACTGGTCGAAAGTCAGGCCGGTACGCAGTACCACTTGCTTGGTGACCTGGTACGAAGTACCAAGGGCGTAGGCCCAGGTGTCGTGCCAGTTCTGAGGTTCAGTGATAGTGCCGATGACCGACGGTGCGAGGAAGCCGTTGGCGCCCGTTACACCCTGGTTCTTGACAGTGATGTCTTTCAGGCGGCTCCAGCGGGTCCAGGTCGCACCGCCATAGAGTTTCCAGGCGTCAGTCAGGTCCTGGGTTACCGACAGGTCGTAAGATTCTGGCGTGTCGATGCTCAGCGAGGCGTCGTAGCGGCCACTGCCAATGGCACCGGCAGTCGGGGCAGGCGCTGTCACCTCGGTGTGGCCGTCAAGCTTGTAGCTGACCTTGGAGTGGTAGGTCAGGCCGACGCGCGTGGTATCGGTGGCCTGTACCAGTACGCCGACGTTGAAACCAATGGCGGTATCGTCGCCCTTGATCGTGACGTTGGTCGAAGGCACGGCAGGGTTCAGGGTCAGTTCGGACTCCAGCTTGCCGGAGATCCGGTTGATGGTAGGACCGAAACCGATGGAAACCCGGTCGTTGAATGCGTAGCTGACCGTTGGCTGCAGAGTGATTACAGATACTTTGCTGTAGCTGCCGAACCCGCTGCCCTGGAAGCCGCGTTCATAATCAGTCACCAGGCCGAACGGTGCGTAAACACCAAAGCCGACAGCCCACTGATCGTTGAGTTTGTTGGTGTAGAAGCCGAACGGTACGCCGGTGAAGGGCACCATGTCGCCTTTGTTGGTGCCCCTGGAACGGCCGCCGGCATCTTTGATGTCGGTCGAGGCATCGATGGCTGCAACACCACCCGTGATTTGCTGGCCTTCAAGGCGAGCCATACCGGCAGGGTTGCCATAAACAGTGCTTGCGTTATCGGCAGATGAAGAACGTCCCGCAAAACCGGTACCCATCCCGGCAACGTCTTGTTCGTTGAGGGCGAAGCCGCTCGCGAACACTTGGGAGGATGCCATTGCAACGGCGAGGCTAAGTGTCGTCTTGAGCATTACTTTTTTCATTATTAGAACTCCGTGGTGATCACCGCTGCGGAAAGTAACAATAAATTTATGTTTGCGCTATAGGCTCAAACACAGGAGATAGAGCGGTTTTGTAGGACAATCCGACCAAAATCAACGTTTTTAGCCGAATCTTGCAAATCGCCCGGTCAACAGGCGACGTGATTCATGGGTGAAACACAGGTTTGCCAGGCCTGGGTGAAATCCCGGAGCCGGCCTTGAGGGTGAAATATTTCTTTCCAGATACGTGCCATCGCCAATACGTCGTCGGCCGGTGGCAGGTTTGGGCGGTGTTGTTCCACCAGCAGCCAGGCGATGGCGGTGGCGTAACGCAGGTTGACCGTCAGCTCAAGCTGCGGCCCGCTGAGGAAGGCATGCTGGCTGGCGAGTCCGCGTACCAGGCTGGCGCGCTCGGGGTCCAGCGCCAGATAGTTATCCCACAGCGCGCGATGGCGCGGCTCGGTGATGCTGTAGAGGCCATGGCCGCGGCGGTCGTGCAGGGCTGAGCCGAGCGCCGACTGGCTGGCGGCGATGCCCAGCAGCAGGGATTCAGCCGTCTGGTTATGGCGACCCAGGTAAAGCAGGGTGGGCCGGATCACATAACGACACAATTCGCTGGCGGCGATGCCCATAAATGCCTCAATCCATGAAATTAATCGGCGATACCTGAGCGAGGGCTTGGCAGCGGTGAATCGGATCTCAGGTCCGCCGGAAGCGGATCATGCCGCTTGAGTTGAAGTGTAGTGTCATATTTACGATGTAAAGGACTGTTTTTAAAATATTTTCATCATTTAGTTATATCGTTTATATCAATTTAAACTTAGCGCGCCTGAATTTCAGGCAATAAAAAACCCCGGGTTTTAACCGGGGTTTTTGTGTTTCAGCGATTCGGGTCGATCAGGCAACAAGTGCCTGGCGAGTACGATCGATCACGGCCTGCAGCGGTTCTGCGCTGGAGTATTGATCGGGGTACAGGCGTTCGCTGTGACGAGCGATGCCGTGTTCGTTGACCAGGGTAAAGCTGAAGCAGCCTTTGCGAGCGGCCATGATCAGGCAGTTCATTGGTGCAAAAGCGTTGGTGAGGGTGCGAATGGCATCCTGAGTGTGGATTTGAGTGGACATATTATTGGTGTTCCTACAAATGACACGGTTAAGAACCGTGCAACGTTAAAACGTTCCAGTGACGTTGATCACCATTGATCGAACGAAGAACCCGACTGGAACAAAGCAGCCAGTTTGAAGCGCTATTAAGTTGGCGCGCTTGGGCTGGCAGGTAGGTACTTAGGAGGGCAGGCAACACAACAGGGGCAAAGGTTCTGGGCCCGGGGTGAAGATCCTGATCAATTTGCAGGTTGGTTCTTTCAGAGTATGGAAACTTCGCGACACCCTTTGCATTGTTCAAAGGCCGTGTCGTCGCAAGTGATACCTGGAAACCATCGAGGTGGTCGATCCCTTTTTGTCGGCGGTGCCGTGAGGGAGTTGTTCGACCAGAATTGACTTTCAGCTTGGTACTAACGCCGCGGATAGTAACGGATTGAAACGATGAAAGGAAGTGTGCTAGGCAAAAAACTTTTCGTGCCCTGGGCCTGCGGTAACATTCCTCAGCCGCTGTCTGAGCAAAAAACCCGGTTGATATAACCGGCAAGTGGGTAGTTGTGCACATTGGTGGCGCCCTGTGTAACTGAACTGACATACGCCCCGCAAAGCGCCCGGGTGCCTGCAACTAAAATTTAAGTCAATGAAAAATCGAGCTTTTTTTTATTGGTGAAAAAATCGTCAGTTTGACTGCGGCCCCCGTTCCATGGGCCTTTGCGGGACTTACAAAACGGTTGTCCACTGAGTTATCCACAGCTTCTGTGGATTGTCCCAAGCGCTTGCTCTAGAACGGGCGTGCAGGCTTTTTTCAGCTTTACCTGTACGAAAAAAAGAGTAGAGTGGCGCGCCTTCCGTTCTGTCCCACAGTGCTTTATGAAGTTTCGCTCAGTATCACCTTCTGTTACCGACAGCCCTCAGGTTGTTACCGCACCCAAGCGTTTTTCCCTGAAAGTTGCCTTGTGGTTGCTCGACAGCCCGCGCCTGGGCCACAGCCCCAACGTCAAACATTTTGCAGGGCATTTGCTCAAGCAACCGGCTCGTGCTGGCGTGGTGGTGGCGCAAAGCCGTCTGGGCCAGTTGATGTGCCGCGAGTGCGGCAATGCCCGCGACCGCCGTATCGGCCACGAACTGCTGCGCCAGGCCGCCCGCGCCGGTGACCGCATCGCCCAGCGTGAACTGGGCCAGATCGAAGACTGAGCTGTCCTCAATGCGCTGGCTTGGTTAACCTTCTTCTTTTCGGGTGACGGCAGGAATCGCTATGGCTTTTGACTGGACCAGTGTTGTGCTGGGTCTCGCCGCTGCTGGGTTGCCGCTGTTGGGGCTGTGCTGGCAGATTCAGCGCCGACTGAGCGCGCGAATGGCCGGCTGGGAATTGCTCGAAGAGCGCCTGGCCACCGCACAACTGGCCCAGGAAGGGCTCGCCGCGCAGTTGGACGCCAGCCGTGACGAAATCAGCGACCTGAGCCAGGCCAACGCTGCCAAACAGGCTGATTTGGCCGCCGTGCGCCGGGAAGTCGAACTGCTGCAGATCGACCGTGACAACGCCCGCGACGCCGCCCACGCCTGGAACCTCGACCGTTCCGCCAAGGAAACCGAACTGCGCCGCCTGGATGCCTTGTCCGCGTCCCTGCGCGCCGAATTGCGCGAGCAACAGGAAAGCCATCAGCAACGCCTCAGCGACCTGCAAGGTTCCCGTGATGAGCTGCGCGCGCAGTTCGCTGAACTCGCCGGGAAGATCTTCGACGAGCGCGAGCAACGCTTCGCCGAAACCAGCCAGCAGCGCCTCGGCCAATTGCTCGACCCGCTCAAGGAGCGCATCCAGTCGTTCGAAAAGCGCGTCGAAGAAAGCTACCAGAGCGAAGCCCGCGAGCGGTTTTCCCTGGCCAAGGAGCTGGAGCGCCTGCAACAGCTGAACCTGCGCCTGTCCGATGAAGCCACCAACCTGACCCGCGCCCTCAAGGGCCAGAAAACCCAGGGCAACTGGGGCGAGTTGATCCTGGAGCGGGTGCTGGAACATGCCGGTCTGGAAAAGGGCCGCGAGTACCAGACCCAGGTCAACCTCAAAGGCCCGGACGGCGAACGCTTCCAGCCCGACGTGTTGATCATGCTGCCGGGGGACAAGCAGGTAGTGGTGGACTCCAAGGTCAGCCTGACCGCCTATCAACAGTACGTCGCCGAGGACGACCAGGCGATCGGCCAGGCAGCCCTCAAGCAGCACGTACTGTCCTTGCGCAACCACGTCAAAGGCCTGGCCGGCAAGGACTACAAACGTCTGGAAGGCCTGCACAGCCTGGATTTCGTGCTGCTGTTCGTGCCCATTGAAGCCGCATTTTCGGCGGCGCTTCAAGCCGAGCCGAACCTGTTCCAGGAAGCCTTCGACCGCAACATCGTGATCGTCAGCCCGACCACGCTGTTGGCCACCTTGCGGGTGATCGACAGCCTGTGGAAACAGGAACGGCAAAGCCAGAACGCCCGGGAAATTGCCGAGCGCGCCGGTTGGCTGTACGACAAGTTCGTGCTGTTTATCCAGGACCTGGACGAGGTAGGCAACCGCCTGCAGCAGTTGGACAAAGCCTACAGCGCAGCGCGCAACAAGCTGACCGACGGACGCGGAAACCTGGTGAGCCGTACCGAGCAACTGAAGCTGCTCGGCGCCCGCGCCAGCAAAAGCCTGCCGGCCGACCTGCTGGAACGGGCGATGACCGATGAAGACGGCGTGGCGCAGTTGCCAGAATAGTCACCGGTCTCTGTGGGAGCTGGCTTGCCTGCGATGCAGGCGCCTCGTTCCTCCAGATACACCGAGGCGATGCCATCGCAGGCAAGCCAGCTCCCACATGGGCTAAAGCGGCAGGTGCCGGCTCAACAAGGCCCGCAACGCCGCCGGCTTCACCGGCTTGGCCAGGTAATCCAACCCTGCCGCATGCACCTGGGCCACCATCTCCGGCCGCCCGTCGGCACTGATCACCACACCCGGAATCGGCTCTGCCAGTTGTGCCCGCAGCCAGCCCATCAACTCGGTGCCGGTCTCGCCGTGGTCGAGGTGGTAATCCACCAGGGCCAGTTGCGGCCGCACACCCTCGGCCAGCAACGCGGCACATTGCGCCTGGTCGCGGGCGGTCCAGACTTCACAGCCCCAGCGCGTGAGCAAACTGCGCATGCCGATCAGGATGCTTTCTTCGTTATCCACACACAGCACCTGTGCACCGCTCAACGGCTGGCCGCTTTCCTGCGCCGGCTTGGCAGGCGCGCTGACCTGAGTGCGCGCCAACGGCACACGCACGCTGAACACGCTGCCCTTGCCCGGCCATGAACGCACGCTCAAGCGGTGCCCGAGCACGCGGCACAGGCCATCGGCAATCGCCAGGCCCAGTCCCAGGCCTTTCTCGGCACGGGTCTGGTGACTGTCCAGGCGTTTGAATTCCTCGAAGATGACTTTTTGCTTGTCCTGGGGAATCCCGGGACCACGGTCCCATACTTCCAGGCACAACTCGCCGCGACGGCGCCGCGCACCCAATAGCACCGGCCCGTCGGCGTACCGGAATGCGTTGGTGAGGAAATTCTGCAACACCCGCCGCAGCAACTTGATGTCGCTGTCGACCCGCAAACGGCTGCCCCGCAGGCGGAAGCGCAAACCCTGCTCCTGAGCCAGAGCCTTGAACTCGGCGCCTAGCGTATCGAACAGTTCATTGAGCACGAAGGGCTGGCGCTGCGGATTGATCTTGCCGTTTTCCAGGCGGGAAATATCCAGCAGGTCGCTGATCAGGTCTTCTGCCGAACGCAACGAGCTGTCCAGATGCTGCACCAACTGCCGGGCGTCCGGCGACATGCCGTCGTTCTGGTGGGAGAGGGCGGCAGAGAACAGCCTTGCGGCGTTCAACGGTTGCATCAAGTCGTGACTGACCGCTGCGAGGAACCGGGTTTTCGACTGGCTGGCGGTCTCGGCCACGCCCTTGGCATCGGTCAGCGCGACGTTGAGTTGCGACAGTTCGTGGGTTCGCTCGGTCACCCGCTGTTCCAGGCCTTCATTGGCCTCGGTCAACGCCTGCTCGGCTTCGCGGAACGCGGTGATGTCGGTGAAGCTCATCACAAACCCGCCACCCGGCATCGGGTTGCCGATCAGTTCGATCACCCGACCATTGGGAAACAGCCGCTCGGAGGTATGCGCACGGCCCTGGCGCATCCAGTGCAGGCGGCGCGCCACGTGCACTTCGGCCTCGCCCGGGCCGCACAGCCCGCGCTCGGCGTTGTAGCGAATGATGTCGGCTATCGGCCGGCCCACACTGATCAGGCCTTCGGGGTAATTGAACAGCTCCAGGTACCGCCGGTTCCACGCCACCAGCCGCAGGGACTGGTCGACCACGCTGATGCCCTGGGTGATGTTTTCGATGGCGCCTTGCAGCAGTGCCCGGTTGAACTGCAGTACTTCCGACGCTTCGTCGGCGATGCGAACTACGTCCTCCAACTGCATTTCCCTGCCTTCAATGGCGGCTTTCACCACTGCGCGGGTCGATGAAGCCCCGAGCACACCAGCCAACAGGCGTTCGGTGTGGGCAATCCAGTCATTGTCGGCGTTCTGGTTGGGGTTGAAACCTTTGCCTTGCCGGTAGGCGAAGCGCACAAAACTCTGGTGCGCCCGTTCTTCACCGACAAACCGCGCTGCCAGGCTGAGCAAGTCGTTGATCTGCACCGAAAGCATCGAGCGAGCGCTGGCCCGCTGGCTGATTTCCTGGCCGATAAAACGCCCGGCCTGCCAATGCTCCGACACCCGCGTGCGGGACAACATCGAGACCCACACGAACAACGTGAAGTTGCCCGCGAGGGAAAATACGGTGCCCAGCGTCAGAGAAGTTACCGACAAGCCCAGCGGATGCGAATGCAGCCACGTCATGCCCGGGAAAAGGCTGAACGACCAGCCCAGACTTTTCGCGGTGACCGGCAGGACCAAGGTGTAGAACCACAGGAACGTACCCGCCGCCAATCCGGCAAACACGCCGCGCCGGTTGGCCTGTTTCCAGTACAGCGCACCCAGCATCGCCGGTGCCAGTTGGGTCACGGCGGCGAACGCAATCTGGCCAATGGTTGCAAGGCTGGCGGAGGACCCCAGCAGCCGGTAACTGACGTAAGCCAGCAGCAGGATGATGACAATGCTCACCCGGCGTACCGACAGCATCCAGTGACGGAACACTTCGAACGGCCGCTCGGCACTGGAACGGCGCAGCAGCCAGGGCAGCAACATGTCGTTGGAGACCATGGTCGACAGGGCGATGCTCGCGACGATCACCATGCCCGTAGCCGCCGAAGCGCCGCCGATAAACGCCAGCACCGCGAGCGCCGGGTGGGCTTCGGCCAACGGCAGGCTGATCACGTAGGAATCCGGCAATACCGAACCCGGCAGCAGCATCTTCCCGCCGAGGGCAATCGGGATCACAAACAGGGCGGCCAGGATCAGATAGGCCGGGAATACCCACTTGGCCAGGCGCAGGTCCTGGGGGTCGATATTTTCCACCACGGTGACATGGAATTGCCGGGGCAGGCAGATGATCGCCATCATCGCGACGCCGGTCTGCACCACCATCGAGGGCCAGTTGACGGTCTCTTTCCAGTATTCCTCCAGCCGTGGCGCGAGCATCGCCTGGCTGAACAAATCGTCGAAACCGTCGTACAGGCCGTAGGTCACAAACGCACCGACGGCGAGAAACGCGAACAGCTTGACCAACGATTCAAAGGCAATCGCCAGCACCATGCCGCGGTGGTGTTCCGTGGCGTCCAGGTTGCGGGTACCGAACACAATGGTGAACAACGCCAATACCAGCGACACGATCAGCGCCGTGTCCTGGGAGCGGGTGCCCGTGGTGTCGGCGCTGGCGCCGATCAGCAGGTTCACCCCCAGCACGATGCCTTTGAGTTGCAAGGCTATATAAGGCAGGACGCCCACCAGGCAGATCAGCGCCACCACCACCGCGAGGGATTGGGATTTGCCGTAACGGGCGGCGATAAAGTCGGCGATGGAGGTGATGTTTTCCTGCTTGCTGATCAGCACCATCTTCTGCAGGACCCACGGCGCGAGCACCAACAGCAGCACCGGTCCCAGGTAGATCGGTAAAAACGCCCACAACTGTTCGGCTGCCTGGCCTACGGCACCAAAGAATGTCCAACTGGTGCAATACACCGCCAGCGACAGGCTATACACCCAGGCACGCATCCGCGGCGGCAGCGGCGCATGGCGACGGTCACCGTAAAAGGCGATGGCAAACATAATGGCCATATAGGCCAGGGCAACGGCGGCGATCAGCCCGCTGGACAGCGTCATGAGAACTCCAGACATAAGAACGCCCGGGCATTCCCGGCCCGGGCGAACAGTCTCGCATGATGCTTGGCGTTAGTCAGTGTCGACCAAGGTCGGAGCGTGGTGTGATGTCGCAGCGTTGGTTCAGGCGCCGAAACCACCGTCGATGGTCAGGCTGGCGCCGGTGATGTAGCCGGCCTCAGGGCCTGCCAGATAGGCGACGAAACTGGCGATCTCTTCTACATGGCCATAACGGCCCACGGCCATGAAGCCGATCAGGCTTTCGGCGAAATCACCGCTTGCCGGGTTCATGTCGGTGTCCACCGGGCCTGGCTGCACGTTATTGATGGTGATGCCCCGTGGGCCCAGGTCGCGGGCCAGGCCTTTGGTCAGGCCGACCAGCGCCGATTTGCTCATGGCGTACGGGCCGCCACCGGCAAACGGCATGCGATCGGCATTGGTGCTGCCGATGTTGATGATGCGGCCACCTTCGCCCATGTGCCGCGCGGCTTCCTGGGTGGCGACAAATACGCTGCGTACGTTGATGGCGAGGGTGCGGTCGAAGTCTTCCAGCTTGAAATCTTCCAGCGGGCCGACGGCCAGCACGCCTGCGTTGTTGACCAGGATATCCAGGCGCCCGAACGCTTCGACGGTGGCGTTGACGGCGCTGCGGATGGCGTCTGCGTCGGCGCTGTCGGCATGAATCGCCAGGGCTTTGCCGCCTTGGCTGATCACGCTGTTCTGCAACGCTTCAGCCTTGGCAGCCGAACTGACGTAGGTAAAGGCGACGGCAGCGCCCTGTGCGGCCAGGCGCTTGACGATGGCGGCGCCGATACCGCGGGAACCGCCCTGGATCAAGGCGACTTTGCCGCTGAGGTTTTGTGTGGTCATGTCGTTCTCCAAAAGGTGTGTTGAGGTTGGAGTCGAGTATCGACCTCACCCGGCGCGCCCGGTAGACCGTGATTGCTATAGTCTGTGTAAACCAAAAGTTTAGAGTGGGGCGATATGGAAAGCTTTGGCAGTATCGAATGCTTCGTGCGCAGCGCCGAAGGCGGCAGTTTTGCCGAGGCTGCCCGGCACCTGAGCCTAACCCCGGCGGCCGTGGGCAAAAGTGTGGCCAAGCTGGAGGCGCGCCTGGGTGTAAGGCTGTTCCAGCGCAGTACCCGGCGCCTGACGCTGACTGAGGCCGGCAAGCTCTTCCTCGAAGAAGTCAGCGGCAGCCTCACCACCATTCAAAACGCCGTGGCTAACCTGGCCAGTGCCGAAGGGCGGCCAGTGGGCACGCTGAAAGTGAGCATGGGCACGGTGTTCGGCAACCGTTATGTGGTGCCGTTGCTGGGGGAGTTTCTAAAGCGCTTTCCTGATATCAACCCCGACTGGCATTTTGATAACCGCCAGGTGGACCTGATCGGCCAGGGTTTCGATGCCGCGATCGGCGGTGGTTTTGAGCTGCCCCAGGGCGTGGTCGCGCGCAAGCTGGCGCCGGCGCACCGGATCCTGCTGGCCTCACCGGAATACCTCGCCAAACGCAAGCCGGTAGTCGCGCCCGAGGACTTGTCTGTGTGCAACGGCATCCTGATCCGCTCACCGCAAACCGGGCGCGTGCGTTCGTGGCAACTCACCCACCGCACGCGCGAACAACGCCCGCTGGTGCTCAAGCCGCGCATGACCATGAGCGACTCGGGCGCTGCCTGCTGCGCCAGCGCCCAGGGCCTGGGGATTGCGCTGGTCAGCATGCCGATGGCGGTGCCGTATCTGGACAGCGGGCAACTGGTGCGAGTGCTGCCCGACTGGTACGTCGACGACGGCAACATCTCGCTGTACTACGCCGAACACAAGCTGCTGCCCGGCAAGACCCGGGCGTTTGTGGATTTCATCCTGGAGCAGTTTGTCGAACGCGAGTTGGGGCGGCGGTTCAGCGCCATTTGATCCTTGTGGGGATCAAAGTGTGGGAGCGGGCTTGCTCGCGAAGGCGGTGTGACAGTCACCACATGCATCGACTGATCCACCGCTTTCGCGAGCAAGCCCGCTCCCACCTTTCGGATCTTCAGTGTCCGAACTTTCTGGGCCAGCCGATCACTTTCTTCGGCCTCGGCGTCGCAAACGTGCGGATCTTCGAGGTCGACAGTCCCAACCGCACCAGGCCTTCGGCAATGGTGACCGCCGAGGTCACGCCGTCCACCACCGGCACACCCGTGCGGTAGCGAATCTGCTCATCCAGCCCGGCCATGCCGCCGCAGCCCAGGCAGATCACTTCGGCCTTGTCTTCGCTGATCGCCAATTCAGCCTGGCGCACGATGGCCTCCATGGCCCGCAGCGGGTCTTCCTCCAGTTCCAATACCGCCATGCCGCTGGCCCGTACCGACGCGCACCGCTGATATAAGCCGGCCAGTTTCAGCCGGTCCTCGATCAGCGGCACGGTGCGGTCCAGAGTCGTCACCACGGAGTAGGCATGTCCGAGGAACATCGCGGTGCTGGCGGCCGCTTCGGTGATGTCCACCACCGGCACGTTGAGCAACTCCTGCAAGCCTTCGCGGCCATGTTCGCCGTAGCCCGCCTGGATTACCGCATCGAACGGCTGGTCGTAGGCCATCACCCGGTCCATCACCGCGATGGCCGCCAGGTAGCTTTCGAAATTGCCTTCCACCGATTCGGCACCGAAAAACGGAGTCAGGCCGACGATCTCGGTGCCGGGGGACGCCACCGCCCGTGCCTGTTTGGCGATGGCCTCGGTGATGGACTCGGTGGTGTTGACGTTGACCACAAGGATGCGCATGGAATGTCCTTACTTAATGACTGACGTTATCGACTGCAATGCTTTCGCCGCTCACATCGGCGTAGTACGGCTGGCGCTTGGCGAAGAGCAGGTACAGCAGCCCTGCAATACCGGCGCCAATCAGCCAGGAGAAGGGCGAGACGAGGGCGAAACCGGGCAGCAGGGCCAGGAGAATGGCGATCACCGCGGCAGGAATGAAGGCCGCCACGGCGCGCAAATTGATCCCGCGGCTGTAGTAATAAGCGCCATTCGGGTCTTCGCTATACAGCTGCGGCACGTCCACCTGGCTTTTGCGGATCAACCAGTAGTCGACCATGATCACCCCGTACAACGGCCCCAGCAGTGCGCCCAGCCCTGAGAGGAAATACACGATCACCAGCGGGCTGTTGTAGAGGTTCCACGGCAGGATCAACACCGCCACGGTGGCGCTGATCAGCCCGGCGCGGCGGAAGTTCAGGTACTTGGGCGCCAGGTTGCTCAGCACAAAGGCCGGCGCGACGAAGTTGGCCATGATGTTCACCGCCACGGTCACAATCAGGAACGCCAGGCAGCCCAGCACCAGGAAGAATGTGTTGGGTATCGCCGCAATGATTTCCGTAGGGCTCTCGATCACCCGGCCATTGAGGTGGAACTGCCCGCCGCACAGCAGCACGGTGATGGCCGCGAACACCAGGATATTCACCGGCAGGCCCCAGAAGTTGCCGACCTTGATGGTCTTGCGGCACGGCGAGGAGCGGGCGAAGTCGCAGAAATTCAGGATCAGCGTGCCGTAGATCGCCAGCCACAGCGCGCCGCCGGCAAAGATATTGCGCCACATCTCACCACCGGTCAGCGGCTCGCGGATCGACCAGGCGATCTGGCCGCCGGCCTGGAAATACATCCAGCCGGCCAGGGACGCTACTGTCAGCAGAATCACCGGCCCGGCGAAGGCTTCATAGCGGCGCACCATCTCCATCCCATAGGCGAGGATGGCGAGCTGCACAAACCAGATCGCCACAAAACACGCCCAGCCCAGGGTGGACAGGCCGAGGATCGAGTTGTGGTCGTAGTCGGCAAAACCTGGATGAACCGCTGTCAATAGCACGCGGAAAACCACCGAGGCCAGGTAGGTCTGTATCCCGAACCAGGCAATCGCGATCACCGCACGAATCAGTGCCGGAATCTGCGCACCATGGATGCCAAAACTGATGCGGCTGATCACTGGAAACGGTACGCCGGTCTTCTGCCCCATATAGCCCGACAGGTTCATGAAGAAGTACACCAGCGCCGCGCCGATCCCCAGGGACAGCAGAATCTGCCAGCCACCCAGGCCCAGCGCATACAGGCCGATGGCGAAGGAGTAGTTGGCGATGTTGTGCACATCGTTGGTCCACAAGGCAAAGATGCTGTAGCGGCCCCAGCGCCGGCCTTCGGCCTTGGTGGGTGCCAGGTCCTTGTTGTGCAGGCGCGGGCTGAGGACCAACGGGCCGGGGCTCGTGGCCTCGGGGTTCAGGGTGGAGGAGGGCAGATCCAGTGCGATGTTATTGGAGAGACTTGTACGCATTCCGGCAGGCTCCTGGACATCAGCAGGAGAGCGGCTGATGTCAAAGTGTATGTATCTTTTTTATTAATTGTATACAAAGTGTGTTTTGCCTTAAGCCACATGCGTGCCAGATTTTCGCCGGGTGAAATACACGGCGATTTGGTTTTTAGCGTGATTGGAAATAACAGACTGAATTTAAAGCGATATAAATTGACCGTTTGAACAGCTATTTATTTTGTAGCGCAGAGAGGGGCGGGGATTTTAGAAGAGGTGTGACGAGGGAGGATGTAACTTTTCGGTGCAGGATCTTATAAGTGAACACAAAAATGGCACCGATGGTGACATTTCTGTGTACAGGATTCTGGCTCAGGCGTTACGCCTTGCTGATGATGTTCCCGGCGTGCAACCCGCATTCTTTTTGGGTTGCTTCTTCCCACCACCAACGGCCTTCGCGTTCGTGCTGGTTCGGCAGTACCGGACGGGTGCACGGCTCACAGCCGATGCTGATAAAACCGCGCTCGTGCAGGCTGTTGTACGGCAACTCCAGCATGCGGATGTAACCCCATACTTCCTCACTGGTCATCTGCGCCAGCGGGTTGAACTTGTACAGGGTGCGTTCCGGGGTGGAAAAAGCCGTATCGATTTCCAGCGCGGCCACCTGGCTGCGGGTGCCGGGGCTCTGGTCGCGGCGCTGGCCGGTGGCCCAGGCGCTCACACCGGACAGCTTGCGGCGCAGCGGTTCGATCTTGCGCACGCCACAGCACTCGCCATGGCCGTCCTTGTAGAAACTGAACAGGCCCTTTTCCTTGACGAAGGGTTCCAGCTTGCTCTGGTCCGGCGAGATCAGTTCGATGTCGATCTTGTAGAACTCACGCACCTGCTCGATAAACCGGTAGGTCTCCGGGTGCAGGCGACCGGTGTCGAGGCTGAACACCTTGACGTTCTTGTTCAGCTTCCAGGCCATGTCTACCAGCACCACGTCCTCGGCACCGCTGAAAGAGATCCACAGGTCGTCGCCAAACTGGCTGAAGGCCAGCTTGAGAATGTCCTGGGCGGATTTGTTGGCGTAAGTCGCGGCGAGTTCAGCGACGTCGAAGGCTTGGTTCATCAGGACGGTTCCTACAGGTCAGTGGCGCTGAGCGCTCTATAGGGGGGCGATGGTAACAAAATCCCGCCTGCGTTGCGGCGGCCAGCGTGAATCGCTAGAGTTCGGCAGTCCTTTTGCTCGCTCAACTCAATAACTTTAAATGGGAGTGTCTTGTGGAAATTGCCTGTCTCGACCTGGAAGGGGTGCTGGTTCCGGAAATCTGGATCGCCTTCGCCGAAAAAACCGGTATTGAATCCTTGCGGGCCACCACCCGGGACATCCCCGACTACGACGTGCTGATGAAACAGCGCCTGCGCATTCTTGATGAGCATGGGCTGAAGCTCTCGGACATCCAGGAAGTGATCGCCACCCTCAAGCCGCTGGACGGCGCCATCGAGTTCGTCAACTGGCTGCGCGAGCGCTTCCAGGTGGTGATCCTGTCTGACACCTTCTATGAGTTCTCCCAGCCGCTGATGCGCCAACTGGGTTTCCCGACCTTGCTGTGCCACCGGTTGATCACCGACGAGAGTGACCGGGTGGTGAGCTACCAGCTGCGTCAGAAAGATCCCAAGCGTCAGTCGGTGCTGGCCTTCAAAACCCTGTACTACCGCGTGATTGCCGCTGGTGATTCCTACAACGACACCACCATGCTGGGTGAGGCCGACCGTGGGATTCTGTTCCACGCGCCGGAGAACGTGATTCGCGAGTTCCCGCAGTTCCCGGCGGTGCATACGTTTGAGGACTTGAAGAAAGAGTTCATCAAGGCGTCGAATCGGCAGTTGAGCCTGTAAGTTATTGGGTGTGGCTGATGGAAGCCAGCTCCCACATGTTGACCGCGCTCCCATGTGGGAGCCGGGCTTGCCCGCGATGGGGCCGGTATGGCCACTGCACAGCCTAGACCCCTGCCAGCAAACTCTCATAAGGAATGCGCAAGCCTTCATGCAGGCGTTTGATCATCGACAAGCTCAGCTTGCGCTTATGATTCAACACTTCGGAAACCCGCCCGCTCGGACCTATGAAAGGCTCCAGGTCACGGGCGGTCAGGCCTAGTTGCTCCATTCGAAATTTAATCGCTTCTACGGGATCCGAAGGCGGCATTGGGAAATGCTCCGCTTCGTACTTTTCGATAAGTATCGCGAGAATTTCCAGCTCGTCACCCTCGGGCGAGCCGATTTCCGCTTCCCATAGCTGTTCGACGCGCGCGAGCGCAGCGGTCAGGTCTTCCTGGGAATGAATGGGTTTGATGTTCATCACACGGTCTCCGCATTGATCTGATCGTACTGCGCGTGGGTCCCCACGAAGCGTATGAACGCAAGCTGTCGCTGATAATTGATCGCCATGATCACTCGATACTTGTTGCCGCCTATGTTGAACACAACCCTGCCCCCTTTGAGAATGCTCGCTGTCCTTAGCTCTGCCTTGAGGGCCTGAGGGGTTGGGTAAACAGCTTTTTCCATATGGCGATACAGCTCGACCAGCGGCGTTTTGGCATCCATGCAACCAGCGTGGTTTTCCCAGAATATTCGTAGGCCAGACAGAGCGATTATCCGCATCGCTGCGACCTCCCAATTTGGGAGATAATAGGTGCGGTTGAGGGCAGATGCAATCTCGGAAATCTTTCCTGACAAGTAGGCAGTCGTTTCATGTGATCCTTCACAGACGGCTGGTGGACGGTTGAAACCGGACGCTATCCTCCGGCTTCGACCCCGTCTACTTCGGTACTGATTCAGGTCTTTTCTGCTGCGTGGCTCTACGTCAGCGAGCCAGGAAGGGGCTGGGTGCTACAGGCTTTCCAAGGTTTGTAACAACACCCGCACCTTGGTCATCGACTCCTGATACTCCGCCTGCCACTCCGAGTCCGCGACAATCCCGCCGCCGCCCCAGCAGCACACCTGACCATCCTTGACCAACAGGCTGCGAATGGCGATGGAGCTGTCCATCTCGCCGCGCACGTCCAGATACACCAGCGAACCGCAATACAACCCGCGCCGGGTCGGCTCCAGCTCGTCGATGATCTGCATCGCGCGAATCTTCGGTGCGCCGGTGATGGAGCCGCCGGGGAAGCTGCCGGCGATCAGGTCGAGGGCGTCTTTATCGTCCGCCAGCTCACCGGTGACGCTGCTCACCAGATGATGCACGTTGGGATAGCTTTCCAGGCTGAACAACTCCGGCACTTTCACCGAGCCGGTACGGCAGGTGCGGCCCAAGTCGTTGCGCAGCAGGTCGACGATCATCAGGTTTTCGGCACGATCCTTGGGGCTGGCCAGCAATTCAGCGGCGTTGGCTGCATCTTCCTCAGGCGTCGCACCCCTTGGCCGGGTGCCCTTGATCGGGCGGGTTTCCACCTGGCGCTGGCTGATTTTGACGAAGCGCTCCGGCGATAAACTCAATACCGCGCCATCATCCGGCAAGCTTTGGAACCCGGAAAACGGTGTTGGGCAGGCTTCGCGCAAGGCGCAGTAGGCCACCCACGGATCGCCACTGCACGGAGCACGGAAACGTTGGGCAAAGTTGACCTGGTAGCAGTCACCGGCCTGGATGTAGTCCTGGATACGGGCGAGGGCGTGCTGGTAGGTGTCGGCTGTCACGTCCGGGGCCATTGGGCCTTGCAGCTTGAAGGTGGCCGATGCGCTGATGGTCGGCTGACCGAACAAGGTAATCAGGCGTTGCCGTTCGCTTTCCGCCAGTTTGGGGTGGAACACCAGTTGGCTGGTCTGCGCCTGGTGATCGCTGATCAAGGCCCAGGCGTACAGGCCAAAGCGTGCATCCGGCAGGTGCAGGTCGTCCACCGCCAGGTGCGGCAGGTGCTCAAGATGACGACCGAAGTCGTAGCTCAGGTAGCCGATGAGGCCACCGGCAAACGGCAGTTCGTAGGGCGCGGGGATCGTGGCTTCACCCAGCAACGTCAGGTTTTCCCGCAGGCGCTGCAGGAAATCACTGCCGCTTTCGTCGGGCAGTACCGCCAGGGTCGTCTCGGGCCAGGCGCTCAGCAGGTCATAACGGCCGCGCTCGGCCGCCGGTCGGCCACTGTCCAGCAGCACCGCGCCGGGCGCATGGCGGATTGCTGCAAAGTATTCGGCAGGGTTGGCCCGGTAGGGCAGCGGGTGTACGGAGCAGGTCACTGGGTTTATCCCTCGACCGCCGGAATATGCCCAAACATTTCCTGCACAAACTTAACCCGTTCCTCCGGTGTTTCCGTCACGCCCGCCGCCTTCAGCTCTTCCAGTCGAGCCTCCACGGCATGGGTGCGCAAGGTCAGGCCGCAGTCGTTGGCAATCTGGATGTTCAGCCCCGGGCGAGCGTTAAGTTCCAGGATCAGGGGACCCTTTTCCTGGTCCAGCACCATATCCACGCCGATATAGCCCAGGCCGCACAGCTCGTAGCAGCCGGCGGCGAGCTTCATGAAACCGTCCCAGTTGGGCAGTTGCACGCCGTCCACCGCATTGGTGGTGTCGGGGTGCTTGGTGATGATGTTGTTCAGCCAGGTGCCGCGCAGGGTCAGGCCGGTGGCGAGGTCGACACCCACGCCAATCGCGCCCTGGTGCAGGTTGGCCTTGCCGCCGGACTGGCGGGTGGGCAAGCGCAGCATGGCCATCACCGGGTAGCCCATCAGCACAATGATGCGGATGTCCGGTACGCCTTCGTAGCTGATGCTCTTGAAGATCTGGTCGGGCACCACCCGGTATTCGATCAGCGCGCGGTCACGGTGGCCGCCGAGGGAATACAGGCCGGTGAGGATGCTGGAAATCTGATGCTCGATTTCTTCATGGCTGATGATCTTGCCGGAGACCGTTCGATAGCGCCCTTCAAAACGGTCGGCGATCACCAGGATACCGTCACCACCGGCGCCCTGGGCCGGCTTGATCACGAAGTCGCTGCGCCCGCCGATGATCTCGTCGAGCTTGTCGATTTCCTTCTCGGTGGAAATGACCCCGTACATTTCCGGCACGTGGATGCCGGCGGCCATGGCCCGTTCCTTGGTGATGATCTTGTCATCGACGATCGGATACAGGCTGCGCTTGTTGTACTTGAGCACGTAGTCGGCATTTCGCCGGTTGATGCCCATGATCCCCCGCGCTTCCAAGGCCTTCCAGGTCTTCCAGAAGCCGAACATTACGAGTCAGCCTTGAGGAAGGCCTTGAAACGCACCAGTTCGGTCAGGCGGTAGCCGCGATAACGACCCATGGCCAGCATGAAGCCCACCAGGATCAACAGGATCGCCGGGAAGGTGAACACGAAGTAGATCAGTTCCGGCACGCTCATGATGATGTGCGCCAGGGAAGCGGCGAACAGCGTGCCGATCGCGACTTTCATCGCATGGCCGCCACCGCGTTCTTCCCAGGTGATCGACAGGCGTTCGATGGTCATGGTCAGGATCACCATCGGGAACAGTGCCACCGACAACCCGCGCTCCAGGCCGAGCTTGTGGCTGAACAGACTGATGGCGGCGATCAGCACCACCACGAAGGTCAGCACCACCGAGAGCCTCGGCAGCATCTGCAGCTTCAAGTGTTCCAGGTAAGACCGAAGCGACAGCCCCAGCGCCGTAATAATGGTGAACAGCACAATCCCGAAGCCCAGCTGTGTCTCGCGGAACGCCAGGGCAATCAGCACCGGGGTAAACGTGCCGAGGGTCTGCAGGCCGATCAGGTTGCGCAGGATCAGGATCACCAGCACGCCAATCGGGATCATCACCATGATCATGAAGGTCTGCTGGGTTTGCAGCGGTAGGCCGTACAGCGAGTACTCGAGGAAGTTGGCGTCGGTGTTTTCGTCCGTCAGCTTGGCCAGGCGAATCGCGTTCATTTCGCTGTTGTTGAGGCTGAAGGTCACCATGGCCTTCTTGCCGCCGTCGACGGTGATCAGGTTTTCATCACCGGTCCACCACAGCAGGCGGTCGGCCGGCAGGCCTTGCTCGCCGGTGTCGGGGTTGAAGTACAGCCAGTCGTTGCCATTGAAACTGCGCAGCCAGAGTTCCGGGGTTTGCGGCTGGTCGGCCACCAGGCGGATGGTGTGGACCTTTTCCACCGGCACGTGGGCGATGGACAGCAGCAACTCGACGATCTTGGCCTTGTGCGGCGTCGACGGGTCGCCCGCCAGCAGCAGCTTCACGTTGTCGTCGTTGAGGTTGTTGGTGCGCTTGATGGCTTCGCTGATAAAGGTCTCGACGTCGGCCGAGTGCTGGCGGATCGGCGCCAGCAGGGCTTCGGCGGCGATTTTTTCCGGGCCTTCGACGGCGATGCTGTCGCGGAAGGTCGGGCCCTTGACCTTGACCTTTTCACCGCTGTAACGCTTGGTCAGCACCAGGCGGTAGTAGAGGGTCTGGTTGCCCTTGGCCCGGCGTGCCGACCAGGTGACCTTGCGGTTGCCGTCGAGGCGATTGACGCTGACGCCGTAGTTATTCGAGATAAAGCTTTCATTCAGGCTGACGAAGTCGCGGCTCAGGGGCGGCACGAACATCTGGATTTTCACCGGGTCCTTGGCGCTGGCGACGAACTCGACCTTGGCGTCGATGTTCCACAGGTCGTCGGTGGCGTCCTCGGTGACGGGAATCCCCAGCACGAAAATCTGATAGGCGGTGACCGAAATGCCCAAGACCACCAAAACGGCGATCAGGATTTTCAGGTGCAGATTAAGAGAGCGCATTCAAATTACTCAGCGGTATGAGCGTCGGAGGCGCAGGCAGGTTTGCCCGCCGCGTATTTAAGACTGGGGTCGACCAGCGCATCAAAGCGTTTCAGCGCTTCGGAGCCGATCAGCAGCGGGTATTGGAAGGCGCTGCGGTCAGTCAAGTTCACTTCGATACTGCGTAAAGCGGTGCCCATGCAGATGTCCAGGGCGATGACTGGACGGGCGGTGTAGTTCTTGTCTTCATCGGGGTCGTAGTCACCGGCGCGGCGCTTGATCTTGCTAACGCGGGCCAGGGGACGCTCGATGGGGTGGGAGTGTGCGGTGTCGATGGCCAGGTAGAAGCGCACCCAGGACTCGCCGTTGCGCTTGAAGCGCTTGATGTCGCGGGCGCTCAAGGACGCGGTCTTGGCCCCGGTGTCGAGCTTGGCGGCCACTTCCAGGTCAATGCCGGCCAACTTGGCGTATTCATTGAGTCCATAAACGGTCTTCTCGGCAGCAACGCCAAGGCCCGGGATAAACAGTAGAAGCAAAAGGGGGAAGGGCTTGAGTCTCATAAATCCTGACGCGGTGCAGTGCGATGTTCAATTCAAGGCGACTGGCATTGCTGCGCAAGCTCCCTCGTGCGCCTTTTCATCCAGGGATGTGAGGCAAAAGTGGCCGGCATTCTAACATGAAGGTTTTCTGGCGCCAGCGCTGGCAGCCGGCCATGCCCCGATAGAGTGCAAGGCGGGTTATTAGACGATTGTCGACAATGTGTATTTATTCTTTGACTATCCGGGGCTGATTGGCTAGTTTTTGCGGCATTGCTTTTAAAGGTGTCGACAATATGCTGGATCAACTGGAATCCCCAGTGATGGCCCAAGACGATTCCCAGACCATGTCCGAGAACGTCTTCCGGCGTATCCAGGCCGCCATCGTCAAGGGCGAAATCGCCCCCGGCAGCAAGATCTCCGAGCCGGAACTGGCGCGCACCTATGGCATCAGCCGTGGCCCGCTGCGCGAGGCGATTCATCGCCTGGAAGGCCAGCGCCTGCTGGTGCGCATCCCCCATGTGGGCGCGCGAGTGGTCTCGTTGAGCCATGAAGAACTGATCGAACTCTACGAAATCCGCGAATCCCTGGAAGGCATGGCCTGCCGCCTGGCCGCCGAGCGCATGACCGACGCCGAGATCGAAGAGCTGCGCCAGGTGTTGCACACCCACGAGCGCGATGCGGCCTTCCAGGCCGGTGTCGGCTACTACCAGCAGGAAGGCGACTTCGATTTTCATTACCGGATAATTCAAGGCGCCGGTAATCGCACCCTGACCCAAATGTTGTGCGGCGAGCTGTATCAGTTGGTGCGCATGTACCGCATCCAGTTCTCCGCCACCCCCAATCGTCCACGCCAGGCCTTTGCCGAGCATCACCGCATTCTTGACGCGATTGCCGATCGCGACGGTGAACTGGCCGAGTTGTTGATGCGCCGGCATATCGGCGCCTCCAAACGCAACATTGCCCGTCACTTCCCGGACGGCGCTCCCCAATCACGAGGTGAGTCATGAGTTCCAATAACAACACCACTCCAGGCCAGCGTTTCCGTGACGCGGTTGCCAGCGAGCACCCGTTGCAGGTAGTCGGCGCGATCAACGCCAACCATGCGCTGCTGGCCAAGCGCGCCGGCTTCAAGGCGATCTACCTGTCGGGTGGCGGGGTGGCTGCCGGCTCCCTCGGTGTGCCGGACCTGGGCATCACCGGCCTGGATGACGTGCTGACGGACGTGCGCCGCATCACCGACGTGTGCGACCTGCCGCTGCTGGTGGACGTGGACACCGGTTTCGGCTCCTCCGCGTTCAACGTGGCGCGCACCGTCAAGTCGATGATCAAGTTCGGCGCGGCGGCGATCCATATCGAAGACCAGGTGGGCGCCAAGCGTTGCGGCCATCGCCCGAACAAAGAAATCGTGTCCCAGCAGGAAATGGTCGACCGCATCAAGGCTGCGGTGGATGCGCGTACCGATGACAGCTTCGTGATCATGGCCCGCACCGACGCACTGGCCGTGGAAGGTTTGGAATCCGCCCTGGAACGTGCGGCCGCCTGCATCGAGGCCGGTGCCGACATGGTGTTCCCGGAAGCCATCACTGAGCTTGAGATGTACAAGCTGTTCGCCTCCCGGGTGAAAGCGCCGATCCTGGCCAACATCACCGAATTCGGTGCGACACCTCTCTATACCGTCGATCAACTGAAATCTGCGGATGTTTCCATCGTCCTGTACCCGCTCTCGGCCTTCCGCGCCATGAACAAGGCGGCCGAGAACGTCTACACCGCGATCCGTCGCGACGGCACCCAGCAGAACGTGATCGACACCATGCAAACCCGCATGGAGCTTTATGATCGCATCGACTACCACACCTTCGAGCAGAAGCTCGACGCGCTGTTCGCCGCCAAGAAGTAACGCGAGCGCCTCACTAATAACTACAAGATTGGAGATAACCATGGCCGAAGCAAAAGTACTCAGTGGAGCTGGCCTGCGTGGCCAGGTTGCCGGGCAAACCGCACTGTCCACCGTGGGCCAGGCCGGTGCCGGCTTGACCTATCGCGGCTACGACGTGCGCGAACTCGCCGCCGATGCCCAGTTTGAAGAAGTCGCTTACCTGCTGCTCTACGGCGAACTGCCGACCAAAGCCGAACTGGCCGCCTACACCGCCAAGCTCGGCAAACTGCGCGACCTGCCCCAGGCGCTGAAAGAAGTGCTGGAACGCATCCCCGCCGACGCGCACCCGATGGACGTGATGCGCACCGGTTGCTCGTTCCTGGGCAATATCGAGCCGGAGAAAGACTTCTCCGTGCAGCGCGACGTGACCGACCGCCTGCTGGCCGCGTTCCCGGCGATCATGTGCTACTGGTACCGCTTCAGCCACGACGGCCAGCGCATCAACTGCGTGACCGACGAGCCGAGCATCGGCGGGCACTTCCTGCACCTGCTGCACGACAAGAAGCCCAGCGACTTGCACGTCAAGGTGATGAACGTGTCGCTGATTCTCTACGCCGAGCACGAATTCAACGCCTCGACCTTCACCGCCCGCGTGTGTGCGTCGACCCTGTCGGACCTGTATTCCTGCGTGACCGCCGCCATCGGCTCCCTGCGTGGCCCGTTGCACGGTGGTGCCAACGAAGCGGCGATGGAGATGATCGAGCGTTTCTCTTCTGCCCAGGAAGCGGTGGAAGGCACCCTCGGCATGCTGGCGCGCAAGGACAAGATCATGGGCTTTGGCCACGCGATCTATAAAGACAGCGACCCGCGTAACGAGGTGATCAAGGGCTGGTCGAAAAAACTCGCCGACGAAGTGGGCGACACCGTGCTGTTCCCGGTTTCCGAAGCCATCGACAAGACCATGTGGGAGCAGAAGAAACTGTTCCCCAACGCCGACTTCTACCATGCCTCGGCGTACCACTTCATGGGCATCCCGACGAAGCTGTTCACCCCGATTTTCGTCTGCTCGCGGCTGACAGGATGGGCAGCTCACGTGTTCGAGCAGCGAGCCAACAACCGCATCATCCGTCCGAGCGCCGAGTACATCGGCGTTGAGCAGCGCAAGTTCGTGCCAATCGAACGTCGCTGAGTGGAGAAACCGCTGATCTTGGGGTGAAACCGGATCAAAAAGGTGGGAGCGGGCTTGCTCGCGAAGGCGGTGTGACAGTCGCCATGTGTGTTGCATGACACACCGCTTTCGCGAGCAAGCCCGCTCCCACATTTTGATCGCATTCCACCTTGGATCAGCAACGGTTCTTCCTTTTGCAACTACCGTGACCGAGTCCTGACGATGAACACTGAACACCGCAAACCGCTCCCCGGCAGCCGCCTCGATTTCTTTGACGCCCGCGCGGCAGTCGATGCAATCACCCCCGGCGCCTACGCCACACTGCCGTACACCTCCCGCGTACTCGCGGAAAACCTGGTGCGTCGCTGCGACCCCGCAACCCTCAATGCCTCCTTGAGCCAACTGATCGAACGCAAGCGCGACCTCGATTTCCCATGGTTCCCGGCCCGCGTGGTATGCCACGACATCCTCGGCCAGACCGCCCTGGTGGACCTTGCCGGCCTGCGCGATGCCATCGCCCTGCAAGGCGGTGACCCGGCCCAGGTCAACCCGGTGGTGCCGACCCAACTGATCGTCGACCACTCCCTGGCCGTCGAAGCCGGTGGTTTTGACCCGCAGGCGTTCGAGAAAAACCGCGCCATCGAAGACCGTCGCAACGAAGACCGTTTTCACTTTATCGAGTGGACCAAAAAGGCCTTCAAGAACGTCGACGTGATCCCGCCGGGCAACGGCATCATGCACCAGATCAACCTGGAGAAAATGTCTCCGGTGATCCAGGTACGTGACGGCGTGGCCTTCCCGGATACCTGCGTCGGCACCGACAGCCACACGCCTCACGTTGATGCCTTGGGCGTGATCGCCATCGGCGTTGGCGGCCTTGAAGCAGAGAGCGTGATGCTCGGCCGCGCCTCGTGGATGCGCCTGCCGGAAAGTGTTGGCGTGGAGCTGACGGGCAAGCTGCAACCGGGCATCACCGCCACCGACATGGTGCTGGCGCTGACCGAGTTCCTGCGCAAGCAGAAGGTCGTCGGTGCGTGGCTGGAGTTCTTCGGTGAAGGTGCTTCGGCGCTGACTCTGGGCGACCGCGCCACCATCTCCAACATGGCCCCGGAATATGGCGCCACCGCCGCGATGTTTTACATCGACCAACAGACCATCGCCTACCTGAAACTCACCGGTCGTGAAGACGAGCAAGTCACCCTGGTGGAGCAGTACGCTCGCCACACCGGCCTGTGGGCGGACGACCTCAAGGGCGCGCAATACGAGCGTGGCCTGAGCTTCGATTTGTCCTCGGTGGTGCGCAACATGGCCGGCCCGAGCAACCCCCACGCCCGCGTCGCCACCAGCGACCTGGCGGCCAAGGGCATCTCCGGCCAGTGGGATGACGTGCCGGGGCAAATGCCCGACGGCGCGGTGATCATCGCCGCCATCACCAGTTGCACCAACACCAGCAACCCGCGCAACGTGATTGCCGCCGGCCTGCTGGCACGCAATGCCAACAAGCTCGGCCTGCCCCGCAAGCCGTGGGTCAAGTCGTCCCTGGCACCGGGTTCGAAAACCGTCGCGATGTACCTCGACGAAGCCGGGCTGACCACCGAACTGGAGCAACTCGGTTTTGGTGTCGTGGCGTTCGCCTGCACCACCTGCAACGGCATGTCCGGCGCACTCGACCCGGTGATCCAGCAAGAGATCATCGACCGCGACCTGTACGCCACCGCCGTGCTTTCGGGTAACCGCAACTTCGACGGCCGTATCCACCCGTACGCCAAGCAAGCGTTCCTCGCGTCGCCGCCGCTGGTGGTGGCCTATGCGATTGCCGGCACCATCCGTTTCGACATCGAAAAAGACGTGCTGGGCCTGGACGCCAACGGCAAGGAAATCCGCCTCAAGGACATCTGGCCAAGCGACGAAGAAATCGACGCGGTGGTCAAGGCGTCGGTCAAGCCGGAGCAGTTTCGCCAGGTGTACATCCCGATGTTCGCGATCCACGAAGACACCGGCCCGAAGGTCACGCCGCTGTACGACTGGCGCCCGCAGAGCACCTACATCCGTCGCCCGCCGTACTGGGAAGGTGCCCTGGCCGGTGCACGTCCGCTCAAGGGCATGCGCCCGCTGGCGGTGCTGCCGGACAACATCACCACCGATCACCTGTCGCCGTCCAACGCGATCATGCTCGACAGCGCCGCGGGCGAATACCTGGCGAAAATGGGCCTGCCGGAAGTCGACTTCAACTCCTACGCGACCCACCGCGGCGACCACTTGACCGCGCAGCGCGCCACCTTCGCCAACCCGAAACTGTTCAATGAAATGGTGGTTGAAGACGGTAAGGTCAAGCAGGGTTCGCTGGCGCGCCTGGAGCCGGAAGGCAAGGTCACGCGCATGTGGGAAGCCATCGAAACCTACATGGAGCGCAAGCAGCCGCTGATCATCATTGCCGGCGCCGACTACGGCCAGGGTTCGTCCCGGGACTGGGCGGCCAAGGGCGTACGCCTGGCCGGTGTTGAAGCGATTGCCGCCGAAGGTTTCGAGCGCATCCACCGCACCAACCTGGTGGGCATGGGCGTGCTGCCGCTGGAGTTCCTGCCGGGCACCGACCGCAAGACCCTGAAGATCGACGGCACGGAAACCTACGACGTGATCGGCGAACGCACCCCGCGTGCGCAACTGACGTTGCTGATCAACCGCAAGAACGGCGAGCGTGTCGAGGTGCCGGTGACCTGCCGGCTGGACACGGCTGAAGAAGTGTCGATCTACGAGGCGGGCGGCGTGTTGCAACGTTTTGCCCAGGACTTCCTGGAATCGGCTGTAACTGCCTGATAACTGCGGCCGGGGTCAACGCCCCGGCCCATGAGGACCACCATGGCACACGTACCGCAGATCAAGATTCCCGCCACCTACATGCGTGGCGGCACCAGTAAAGGCGTGTTTTTCAGCCTCAAGGATTTGCCCGAGTCGGCCCAGGTGCCGGGCGCGGCGCGGGATGCATTGTTGTTGCGGGTGATCGGCAGCCCCGACCCGTATGACAAGCAAATCGACGGCATGGGCGGCGCGACTTCCAGCACCAGCAAAACCGTGATCCTGGCCAAAAGTACCCGAGCCGATCACGACGTGGATTACCTGTTCGGACAGGTGTCCATCGACAAACCGTTCGTGGACTGGAGCGGCAACTGCGGCAACCTGTCGGCGGCGGTGGGTTCGTTCGCCATCAGCGCCGGCCTGGTAGATGCCGCGCGCATTCCGCACAACGGCGTGGCCGTGGTGCGGGTGTGGCAGGCGAATATCGCCAAGACCATCATCGCTCACGTACCGATCACCGACGGTGCGGTGCAGGAAACCGGCGACTTCGAACTCGACGGCGTGACCTTCCCGGCCGCCGAGGTGCAGTTGGAATTCATGGACCCGGCGGCGGAAGAAGAGGGCGGCGGTGGCTCGATGTTCCCTACCGGCAATCTGGTGGATGACCTGGACGTGCCGGGTGTCGGCACATTCAAGGCGACGCTGATCAACGCCGGGATTCCCACCATCTTCATCAACGCCCAGGACCTGGGTTACACCGGTACCGAGTTGCAGGGCGCGATCAATGGCGACCCCAAGGCCCTGGCGATGTTTGAAACCATCCGCGCCCATGGTGCGCTGCGCATGGGCTTGATCAAACACCTGGACGAAGCGGCCCAGCGTCAGCACACGCCGAAGGTGGCGTTTGTGGCGCGGCCTGCGGACTACGTGGCGTCCAGCGGCAAGGCGATCAGGGCGGGTGATGTCGACCTGCTGGTGCGGGCGCTGTCCATGGGCAAGTTGCACCACGCGATGATGGGCACGGCGGCGGTGGCGATTGGCACGGCGGCGGCGATTTCCGGCACGCTGGTGAATTTGGCGGCGGGCGGCGTGGAGCGCAATGCGGTGCGGTTCGGGCATCCCTCCGGGACGTTGCGCGTAGGCGCCGAGGCCAGCCAGATCGACGGTGAATGGGTCGTGAAAAAAGCCATCATGAGCCGCAGTGCGCGAGTGTTGATGGAAGGGTTCGTACGCGTCCCCGGCGACTCTTTCTAACCGATCGTTCCCACGCTCTGCGTGGGAATGCATCCCGTGACGCTCTGCGTCACCCTTTTACGGGACGCAGAGCGTCCAAGGCGGCATTCCCACGCAGAGCGTGGGAACGAACACCCTGACCCTGAGGATGGACCACACCTAACCCACTTTGGAGTACTGCCATGAGCGCCAACGTCGACCAGAACAACCGCCCCGACTACGACCAGGTCCTGCAGGACATCGCCGACTACGTACTGAATTTCAGGATCGAATCCCGCGATGCCCTCGACACCGCCCGCAACTGCCTGATGGACACCCTCGGTTGCGGCCTGCTGGCCCTGCGTTTCCCGGAGTGCACCAAGCACCTGGGGCCGATCGTCGAAGGCACGGTGGTGCCGTTCGGCGCACGGGTGCCGGGCACCTCGTTCCGCCTGGACCCGGTCAAGGCCGCATGGGACATCGGCTGCATCGTGCGCTGGCTCGACTACAACGACACCTGGCTTGCCGCCGAATGGGGTCACCCTTCCGATAACCTCGGTGGCATCCTCGCGGTCGCCGACCATCTCTCGCAAAAACGCGTGGCCAACGGCGACGCACCGCTGACCGTGCGGGCCGTGCTTGAGGCGATGATCATGGCCCACGAAATCCAGGGTGTGATTGCCCTGGAAAACTCCTTCAACCGTGTCGGCCTTGACCACGTGCTGCTGGTGAAAGTCGCCTCCACCGCCGTCACCGCCAAGCTGATGGGCGCCAACCGTGAGCAACTGCTGTCGGCCCTGTCCCAGGCGTTTGTCGATGGCCAGGCATTGCGTACTTATCGTCATGCGCCGAACGCCGGTTCGCGCAAGTCGTGGGCGGCGGGGGATGCGTCGAGTCGCGGGGTGCGCCTGGCGGATATCGCCATGCGCGGCGAGATGGGCATTCCCGGTGTGTTGAGCGCGCCGCAGTGGGGCTTTTACGACGTGCTGTTCAGCCACACCAACAAGGACCTGGCGCTCAAGCCCGAAGACAAGCGCGCCTTCAGCCTGTCGCAGCCCTACGGCACGTATGTGATGGAGAACGTACTGTTCAAGATCAGCTTCCCCGCCGAGTTCCACGCACAAACCGCCTGCGAGGCAGCAGTCACCCTGCACCCACAGGTGAAGCACCGCCTGCATGAGATCGACAAGATTGTGATCACAACTCACGAATCGGCGATCCGGATCATCTCCAAGGTCGGGCAGTTGGCCAACGCGGCGGACCGCGATCATTGCCTCCAGTACATGACCGCCGTACCGCTGGCGTTTGGCAACCTGGTGGCCGAGCAATACGAAGATGAATTCCACGCGGCCCATCCGATCATCGATGAGCTGCGCGAAAAGATGGTGATTGTCGAGGAGCCGCGCTACAGCCGCGAATACCTGGAGGCCGACAAGCGCTCCATCGCCAATGCGGTGCAGGTGTTCTTCAAGGATGGTTCCAGCACCGAACAGGTGGCCGTGGAATACCCGATTGGCCACCGTCGCCGTCGGGTGGATGGCATTCCGTTGCTTGAAGACAAGTTCAAGGCCAACCTGGCGACCCGGTTTACCGCGCAGCGCAGTGCCGAGATTTTTGCGCTGTGCAAGGATCAGGCACGGCTTGAGGCCACTCCGGTAAACCGGTTTGTGGACCTGTTCGTCATCTGAAGAACACCACTGGTCAAATGTGGGAGCGGGCTTGCTCGCGAATGCGGAGTGTCAGCCAATACATATATGGCTGATCCACCGCATTCGCGAGCAAGCCCGCTCCCACATTGAACCTACATGCTGCCTTCCACATCATCCAGGCTGAATGTCTCGGTATGGTCGTCATAGGAGAAAATCTCCGCATACCGCCCCCAGGCCACCACGCTTTCCAGGGTTTTCTCCACAAAGGCTTCCGTCATCGAGTCTTCCAGCTCCTGCTCGAAGCGCACCCGTGGCGCCCGGTGGCCGCTGCGCTCAAGCAACACCTGGTGAATGCGCGCGGCCAATGGCACGTGGCGGATCAAGTGTTCGGCGAACAGGGTTTTACGCTCCTGGGTGCCGTAGTCGGCGAACAGTTTGCCGGCATCGGTCAGGGTGATATCGGCACCCTTGAGTTCGGCGAAACCCAAATGCTCAAGCATCTCCGCCACCGGGAACAGATCGTCGACTTCCAGCAAACGCCGTTCAGCCACGGTCGGCAGGCCGGCGTGGCCATTGTAGGGCTCGGCGGCCAGGGTTTCGATCAGGCCAGCCATCAGGTTGGTGGAGACTTCCGGCAACAGGCTGCCCATTTTCAGCTCAGGCAAACCTCTGCTCGCGTCGGCGCTGCGGCGGTCGGTCATCAGGGCGTAGATGTCGTCGACCATTTGCCGGAAGGTCGGGTCCAGGCGGTTGCGCGGGTGGGCAAACGGCACCTTGATCTCGGCCACCACCCGGCCAGGGTTGGACGACAGCACCAGGATACGGTCGCACATCAGCACCGCTTCTTCGATGTTGTGGGTCACGATCAGGATCGACTTGATCGGCAGTTGCTTGCCGCTCCACAGATCCAGCAGGTCGGTACGCAGGGTTTCGGCGGTGAGTACGTCCAGCGCCGAGAACGGTTCGTCCATCAGCAGCAGGGTCGGGTTCACCACCAGCCCGCGGGCGAAACCCACGCGTTGGCGCATGCCGCCGGACAGTTCGCGCGGGTAGGCGTTTTCAAAACCGTCCAGGCCGATCAGGTCGATGGCCGCCAGGGCGCGCCTGCGGGATTCCTTGCGCTCGACCTGCAAGGCTTGCAGGCCGGCCTCGACGTTTTCCAGCACGGTCAGCCACGGGAACAGCGCGAAGGTCTGGAACACCATGGCCACGCCTTCGGCCGGGCCGGTGAGTGGCGCGCCGTTGTAGCGCACTTCGCCCGACGACGGCTGAATCAGCCCGGCGATGATGCGCAGCAAGGTCGACTTGCCCGAGCCGGACCGGCCGAGCATGCCGACAATCTCGCCTTCGTGCAGGCTCAAGTTCACGCCGCTGAGGACTTGCAGCTCGTCTTTACCTTTGCCGAACACCCGGTTCACGTTTTTCAACGAGTAGATTTCCGGAGTGTCGGCGGCATGCTCGGTATAGGTAGTCATCACAGCGAGTCCCATCAATTCAGACGAAGTTTGTTTTCAGCCATGGCGTACATCGGCCGCCACACAGCGCGGTTGAACGCCACCACGAAGATCGACATCACCACCACGCCCAGGGCGATCTTCGGGAAGTCGCCGGCCGCGGTGGTCTGGGCGATGTAGGCGCCCAGCCCGTGGGCGACCACGTTGTCGTGGCCCCAGGACACGTACTCGGACACGATACTGGCGTTCCAGGCACCCCCCGAGGCGGTAATCGCGCCGGTGACGTAGTACGGGAAAATCCCCGGCAGCATCACCTTGCGCCACCACAACCAGCCGCGAATGCGGAAGTTGGCGGCGGCTTCCTTGAAGTCATTCGGGAACGCGCTGGCTCCGGCGATCACGTTGAACAGGATGTACCACTGGGTGCCCAGCACAATCAGCGGGCTCAGCCAGATATCCGGGTTGAGGTTGTAGTGCAGGATCACGATGACGAACACCGGGAACAGCAGGTTCGCCGGGAAGGCCGCAAGGAACTGCGCCAGCGGCTGGATTTTTTCCGCAAGCGCAGGGCGCAAGCCGATCATCACGCCCAGCGGCACCCAGATCAGCGAGGCGATCAGGATCAGGCCAGCCACACGCAGCAGCGTGATGAAGCCCAGCACAAATACGTGGCCGACTTCGGCCAGGGTCACTTCGGTGCCGACGTACTGCACGATGTGGTACAGCGCATAAGCGGCCAGCAGCGCGATGAGTGCGCCCCATACCCAGTCGATCACTTTTGACGCTTTCGGGGTTTCTGCCGGCAGCGCCTTGAGTGCACCGCCCGCCAGGCTGAAGCGCTTGTTGCCAATGCGGCTGATGGCGCGGGTGACAGGCCGCAGGATGCGCTGGACGATGCGCGTGCGCTGGATCAGGTTCAGCAGCCAGGATTGCGGCGCGGCACCCTGGGAGGCGGTGGTTTCCATGCGGAACTTGTCGGCCCAGGCCACCAGTGGGCGGAACAGGAACTGGTCGTACATCAGGATGACCACAATCATCGCCAGGATCACGTAGCCCACGGCGTGCAGGTCTTTCTGGGCAATCGCCAGGGCCAGGTATGAGCCCACGCCCGGCAAGGTGATGGTCTTGTCGCCGACGGTAATGGCCTCGGAGGCGACCACGAAAAACCAGCCGCCGGACATGCTCATCATCATGTTCCACACCAGCCCGGGCATGGCGAAGGGCACGTCGAGCTTCCAGAACCGCTGCCAACCGGAAAGTCGCAGGTTGGTCGACACTTCCACCAGGTCATGGGGCAGCATGCGCAGCGACTGGTAGAAGCTGAACGTCATGTTCCAGGCCTGGCTGGTGAAAATCGCAAAGATGGCCGCGAACTCCGCGCCGAGCACACGCCCGGGGAACAGCAGCAGGAAGAACGTCACTGTGAACGAGATGTAACCCAGCACTGGTACTGATTGCAGGATGTCGAGCACGGGCACCAGCAGTTTCTCGGCGCGCCGGCTTTTGGCGGCCAGGGTGCCGTACAACAGGGTGAACACCAGCGCTGCAACCATCGCCGCCAGCATGCGCATCGTGGTGCGCATCGCGTATTCCGGCAGGTTGGCCGGGTCCAGCGAGATCACTTCACTCTGCAGGGTGGCGATAGGCGCCCAGGTTTCCCGCGCAGTGATGGAGAAAAACAGTAAAAAGCCGATCACCAGGGGCAGGGCGACCAAATCCCAGCGGTTGGGGAGCAAGCGCAATGTGGATGCAGGGATGTAGTGACGGAACACTCTTTTCATAGGCAGTCATTCCTGCAGCGTTCAGGTTCAGGGGCGTGATGGGAGTGAGCTTAGCTGCTGCACGAATGACCCACCGAGAAGGGCGGGCGCTGTTTTCGCGAGTCAGGGGCAACGAGGCGTTGCTGGCGGGATTGTACGTTTCTGAATGTTACAAGCGCATAAATTTGCTGTCAGTTTCCTGTACGAACGGCGACTAGGGCGTCGGCGCCCCGGTCGTCGCTCGGCGGTTATTCAAACCGCAGGATCACCCTGCGATTGTGTTTGCTCTTCTTCTCGATTTTTTCGCAGAACACCCGGCCGATTTCCTCGGTATTGGTCACATGGGTGCCGCCGCAGGGCTGGATATCGATCCCGGCGATTTCAATCACCCGAACTGCCCCCTGGATGACCGGTGGCGCCACCGCCTGGGTGCGAGTGATCTGCAGCAGGGTTGAATACTCCGAGGCGGGCATGGACAGGGTTTTCACCCCATGAGCCTGTTCGATCAAGGCATTGAGGTCACGGGTGATGGTCTCTTTGTCGAGGGTCATTTCCGGCAGGTCGAAATCCAGGCGGCCCTTGTCGGCGCCGATGCTGCAACCGGTCACCGGAGCGTCGATGATCGAGCACAGGAGGTGCAGGCAGGTGTGCATTTTCATGTGCTGGTAGCGACGTTCCCAGTCCAGGCTGGCGTCTACCTGCATCCCGGCGGCCAGTTGCTCGGGGCAGTGTTCTACCTGGTGCCAGATGATCGAGCGCAGCACCGGGTCACGCACGGTGCCGGTGATGTCGACGCGGCTGCCGTCGGGCAGGATGAAATGGCCGGTGTCCCCCGGTTGGCCGCCGCCGGTGGGGTAGAACAGCGTGTGCTCCAGGGCGATTCCCTGTTCGCTGACGGCAATCACCCGCGCACTGAAGGCATTCTGGTAAGGCGCGCTGTCGAACAGCGCGAGGGTTTCCATGGTGTGCACGGACATGTTCAACCTCCGACGATCAGTGGGCTGGCTTGCAGCAGGCGACGAACCATCGCGCTCAAGCCAGGAGGAGATAGCAGGGTGATTTCAAATTCGGGCCCGGTCACTTTCAGGTTCAGCGGCAGGCGCGGCGGGTAGGCGTTGGTTTCGATGTGCCGCAGGCGGAATTGCAGGTGATGACGTTCCTTGACTGTCGGCTCCAGCAGCAGGCCGGGCAGGGGATGAAAGTCAGCGTCCAATACCGTCACCTTGTGGCTGGCGTTGACTTCGCCCACCACGTGCAGGCGTTCGTCGAGGGCAAACGCGCCGAGGTAATTGCTGTGGTCCGACTCATCGTTTTTCTGCAACTGGATCTGGTTGACCACCTTGACCTTGGTGCCGGCCGGCACGTCCTGGGTGATCACGCAGGACGGGCTGATGAACACGTTGTCGCCGATCAGCACGTAACCGAGCACCCGTGCGCCGGAGCCGACTTCCACGTTGTTGCCCAGCCGCGGGTGGCGCTTGCCGTCCGGGTTGTTGGCGATGCCCCGGGCGCCGAGGGTCACGCCGCAGAGGATGTAGCAGTCGTTGCCGATCTCGCAGGTTTCACCTATGACCGTGCCGTAACCGTGGTCCAGCACAAAGCGCCGGCCGATCCGCGCCGCGGGGTGAATTTCGGCGCCGGACAGGATCTTGCCCTGGTTGCTCAGCTTCAGGGCGATGGCGGAAAACACGCCGTTGTTCTTGTCCGGGAAATTCCACACCAGGTGGGCCAGGCGGTAATACAGCACGGCCTTGAACGAGGCGTAGGACTCGAGGATCAGCTCTCCGCGCCCACGGGACGCCGGGTCGCGCCAGGCATAGGCGATCAGGTCTTCGGCCACCGCCTGGGCCGCCGCCTGGATCAGCGGCGCGAGATGCGCCTCCAGCTGCTTCAACTGCGCAGGCGTAAGCGTGGTGATGAGGTGGGTGAGCAACTCATCGTGCAGTTGTTGCATGTCGATAAAGCCCCCCATGGAGGCACCCCCGCAATAGTTGTTATTCAAAACAGGGCAGATAGCTGTCGGCACTGTCGTAGACCATGGTCAGCACGACGGTGTCGGTGGGCAGCTCCGGCGCCAGCTTGGCGATGGCTACCATGTTGGCGGCCGACGACAGCCCGAGGCTGATGGCGTCGGTGCGCATGATGCGTTTGATCATGTCGAGGCATTCCTGGCGCGACACCTTGAGCATTCCGTCAATGATCGCGACGTTGAGAATGCTCGGGATCAAGCCGATCGACAGGCCCTGGATATGGTGCGGCGCATGGCGGTCGCTGAGCAGGTCGCACTCTTCCGGCTCCACCCCCATCACGCGGATCGCCGGCCAGGTGCTCTTGAGGGTTTCGCCGATGCCGGTGATATGGCCCCCGGTGCCGATGCCGCTGACGAAGTAGTCCACACGCAGCTCGCCGAAGGCGCGGATGATTTCCCGGGCGGTGGTGTCACGGTGGGTCTGCGGGTTGGCGCCGTTGCGCTGCTGGTTGAGCATCACGTAGCTGGGGTTTTCCAGCTGCAGCTCCATGCACTTTTCGCCGTGGGAATTGTTGCCCAGGCGGCTGTCCGACAGCACCACCCTGGCGCCGTACAGGCGCAGCAGTTTCTGCTTCTCGGGGCTGTAGTTGTCGGGGATCACCAGCACCACTTTATAGCCCAGCACGTTACCGGCCATCACCAGGCCGATGCCGGTGTTGCCGCCGCTGGGCTCAATGATGGTTTGCCCTGAGCCACGAATCAGAATGCCCCGGCGCTCGGCGTCGAGGATCATGCCCAGGGCGATGCGTGCCTTGTGGCTTCCGCCGGGGTTGAGGGATTCCAGCTTGGCGTAGACCTCGATGCCGAGGTCTTCGGAAAACTGTTCCAGGCGCACGATGGGCGTTTGGCCAATGGCGTCGAGTATCGAGTTATGCAACATCAAGTAAGAGCCCATGGCCGCTGATCAGTACAAAGGCATGTCGGGTTCGACGTCGCGAACCCAGTGTTTCATGCCACCTTGCAGTACTTTGGTGTTGGCGAATCCGGCGGCCAGCAAGGTGCTGGCGGCTTGCTCCGCGCGGGTCCCGGCGTAGCAGATGAGGTAGTGCGTGTTGTCGCGGCTGAGGTTGGCGAGTTGCCCGTCGAGCTCGGCCAGCGGGATGTGCACCACCCCCGGCAACTTGCACACTTCCAGCTCGCTGGCGTCCCGCACATCCAGCAGTACGTCGGCCTTGCTGTGTTGCTCGAGCAGTTGCTTGAGCACCCGCGGCTTGATGTAGCGTTCTTCGGCCAGGGAAGGTTGGCTTGGCAGGGCGTCGGCGCAGACGGCGGGGGCGATGGTTTGGCTGTGGCGCAGTTCCGAGCAGCAAGGGCAGTCGGCGCGGCGCTTGAAGCGGATCTCGCTGAACTTCATCGCCAGCGCATCAAAGCGCATCAGCCGGCCCGAGAGTGGTTCGCCAATGCCGATCAGCAGCTTGATCGCCTCGGTGGCCTGGATCATCCCGACCACCCCGGGTAATACGCCGATGACCCCGCCGGCGCTGCAGTTGGGCGCCAGTTCCGCCGGTGGTGCCTGGGGAAACAGGCAGCGATAGCACGGCCCGCCTTTATAGTTGAGCACGCTGATCTGCCCGTCGAAGCGGTAGATGGCGCCGTACACCAACGGCTTGCCCAACTGCACGCAGGCGTCGTTGACCAGGTAGCGGGTTTCGAAATTGTCGGTGCCGTCGATCACCAGGTCATAGGCGCCCACCAGTTCCAGGGCGTTGTCGGTGTTGAAGGCGGTGTCGTAGGTGTTGATCTGGATGTGGCTGTTGAGGTCCTGCAAGCGCTGCTTGGCGGACTCGACCTTGGGCAGGCCCAGGGTGCTGTTGCCGTGGACGATCTGGCGTTGCAGGTTGCTGCTTTCCACCACGTCGAAATCCACCAGCCCCAGGGTGCCGATGCCGGCTGCCGCCAGGTACAGGCTGATGGGCGAACCGAGGCCGCCGGTGCCGATGATCAGCACGCGGGCTTTCTTCAGGTTCAACTGGCCTTCGCGGCCGACGCCGGGCAGGGTGATGTGGCGCACGTAGCGCTGCACTTCTTCGTTGCTCAGTTGGTCGACGTCCATGCCGCCGGAAGTGGCCAGCAACACTTCGATTTTGGCTTTTTCGGGCAACCGGTCGTTGGCGTCGATCAGTTCCTCTTCGGCGGTGAACAGGAAGTGTTCCTTGAGCTGGTTGTTCTCGTAGAGCAGGTGCGCCCGCAATTGCGGGTGCTCGATGCAGAGGTTTTCAATGACTTCGCGCAATGTCGATCCGGCACCCTCGAGGGTCGATGCTGGCAGCTTGGCCACGCGGACCAGGATGTCGGGGAAAGAGACAGCGTTCATGCACAACTCCGTTTGCAGGTCGTTGAAGGGTTTTTGGGCGAAGTGTTTGCCATCCCAGGCAAACAGCTTGGAACCTTGGGTCTTGCCCTGGCGAACATCCACCACCAGGTAGCTTACGGGGTAGATCGGCTCGCCCATGAAAAGGGCCTTGTCCTGGTCTTCGTCGCTGAAATACGCGCCGACGTCAGGGTGGGAGTGGTAGATCACCACCACCGGGTTATCACTGCGAAACGCCTTGTTCATCATCAGCGTGTCGGCCACCGAAAAGGTGTAGCCGTTGGCGGCGCTGCGTGAATACATATCCGGGTTCTTGCTGTGCAGCTCGTTCTGGATGTTGCTGCCCAGGTACACGCTGCCATCGGCGAAAACGAAACCGCAGCATTCCTCGGGGTAGCTGCGGTCGGCGTGGGCGTAGATCTGCTCCAGTGCGCTTGGGCTCAGGACCTTCATCTCAGTTTTTCTTCGCCAGGAGCTTTTCGATGGGCAGCTTGGTGATGGCAAAGCCGGCCAGCAGGATCGCCGAATACATCATCAGGTCCCTGGAAATCTGCACGCCCTCGTACCAGGCCCCGATGATCACCGCGAACACCGGGAAGATGATGAACACGAAGGACAAAATGATCGGGCTCAGGCGCTTGAGCAGCATGAAATACACGATAAAGCCGCCCACCGAGGCCACCAGCCCGAGGTAGAACAGCGCACTCCAGGACCGCAGGGTGATGTCTTCAAAGGTCGGGGTTTCAAACCACAGCCCGGCGACAAACAGCATCAACCCGGCGATGCCGATGGGCAGGGTGTTGTAGGTGATCACGCTGATGGCACTGCCTTGTTTCTTGGTAATCACGTAGCACAAGGCATGCATGATCGCCGCAGCCAGGATCGCCAGCACGCCGAAGAACTCGGCGTGGTCCAGGTGCAGGCCCTGGCTCTTGATGATCATGTACAGGCTGCCGAAACCGATGGCGATACCGATCACCTGGGAAAAGTAGATGCGCTCGCGCAGGAACAGCGCGGAGAAAATCAGGATAAACACCGGCATGCAGCTGAACAGCAGCGCGGTAAGGCCGGACGAAACATGCATCTCGCCGTAGTTGAGCAGGTAATACGGAACGCTGAAGTAGGACAGCGTCACAAACACGAAAAACCAGCGGCTTTCCCGGGGAAACAGGATCGGCTCGCGGCGCACCCAGGCGAAACACAGGAACAGCGGAAACGCGATCAGGAACCGCAGCCCGGCGGAGGTCAGCGGTGGCACGCTTTCCACAGCGATCTTGATGCCCAGCCAGGTAGTGCCCCAGCTGAGACACACGATCAGGAACATCACACTGGTAATCAGCCCGGCCAACCACTGCTTGTGAGTTTTTGTTTTTTCAGCATTTTCGAGAACGGCGGACATTGGCATCGTGACATTGCTTCCATGAGACCGAATTGACCTCTATATTGAGTGCCATGATTCGGTGATTGAACCCGTAAAAGCACACTATTAGGGCGAATGATGGCTGTCAAAACAAATATTGACATGGTGTCAATTATGCGAGAAGGACTCTCCAACGGGCAGGGCGTGAAGTACAAGCGCCTGTCCGATGTCATGGAGCGAGGCATCCTTGAAGGCTTGATTGAACCGGGAAGAAAACTGCCGCCTCATCGGGTGCTTTCCGACAATCTGGGGGTCACCATTGGCACCATCAGCCGCGCCTACGGTGAGCTGGAACGCCTGGGGCTGGTAGTGGCGCGGGTCGGCGACGGCACTTTCGTACGCAAGCGTGGGATGGAGCGCCAGCGGGATGAAGGCTTTCGCAACTTCAGCGACGAGCCGCGGCAATACTTTGATATGAGCCGCAACATGCACATCCCCGGGCAGGAGACCACGTTCCTGGCCCAGAGCTTCCAGACGCTGGCGAACAACGCCAAGTTCTTGCAGGACATCAGTGCCTACACCCCGGATGCCGGGCTGCCGCGTTACCGGGCGGCGGGTGCGCAGTGGCTGGTGCAGCGGGATTTCCACCCGATTCCCGAGCAGGTGATTTGCGTGAACGGCGGCCAGCATGGGTTGCTCTGCGCAATGATGGCGCTGTTGCGAGCCGGCGATACGGTGGTGACCGAACAGTTGACCTATCCGGGGTTGATCACCGCCGCGCGCATGCTGGGCATTCGCCTGATCGGCCTGGAAATGGATGAAGAAGGGCTGCTGCCGGGGGCGCTGGATGAAGTCTGCCGCAATCACCGGGTGTCGGCGTTGTACTGCACGCCGACCATCCAGAATCCTACGACAGCGGTGCTATCGGTCCCGCGCCGTGAGGCATTGGTGAAGGTCTGTCGGGAACACAACCTGCTGATTCTCGAGGATGAGGCCCACGGTGTGCTGGTGGAAGACCGTCCGCCGCCCCTGAGTCATTTTGCCCCGGAGCGTACGATTCTGATCAGCAGCCTGAGCAAGGCGGTATCGGCAGGCTTGCGAGTTGGGTACGTGCATGCACCGCCGGCGCTGGTCAGCCGGATTTCTGCGGCCCTGCGTTCCACCTGCTGGATGGCCACGCCGGTCACCCTGGAACTGGCGACCCAGTGGATCGAAAACGGCACGGCGGAACACCTGTTGCACCAGCAGATCCAGGAAATCAGCCGCCGCAAGGCACTGGTGGAAGGTTTGTTGATCGGGCTGGAGTACCGCACTCACCTGAACAGCCCGCACTTCTGGATCGAAGTCCCGGAGCCATGGCGCGCGTCGGAAATCGAGGCGGAGTTAAAGCAGAACAATTACCTGATCGCGACAGCCGAAGCGTTTGCCGTGGGGCAGACGGCGGTGCCGCAATTCATTCGGGCGAGCATCTGCAATACGTCGGGGGATGATCAGTTGCTGCTGGATGGGTTCGATGCGCTGGCGACGGCGCTGGGGCAGGGCGGGGGGCGGTTTCACCTGTGAACCCAACAGCTTGTTGTGAACATGACCCCTGTGGCGAGGGAGCGTGCTCCCGCTGGGCTGCGAAGCAGCCCCAAAGCCATTCACTAAATACCAGTCGTCTGGTTTGCGACTGCTGCGCAGTCGAGCGGGAGCAAGCTGCCTCGCCACAGAAGCTCCCTCGCCACACAAGCACCTTGGCCAGAGCGCGGAGTTACTTGAACCGCCGCTCCACCCCTTTCTCCACCAGAATCTTCGCCGAAATCTCTTCCACCGAAAAATGCGTGGAATTGATGTGCGCAATATTTTCCCGGCGGAACAGATTTTCCACCTCCCGCACTTCAAATTCGCACTGCGCATAGCTGGAGTAACGGCTATTGGGCTTGCGCTCGTTGCGAATCGCCGTCAGGCGGTCCGGGTCGATGGTCAGCCCGAACAGCTTGTGCTGGTGCGCGCGCAGGGCGCTCGGCAGCGTCAGGTGCTCCATGTCGTCTTCGGTCAGCGGGTAGTTGGCCGCGCGAATCCCGAACTGCATGGCCATATAAAGGCAGGTCGGCGTCTTGCCGCAGCGGGACACGCCCACCAGGATCAAATCAGCCTTGTCGTAGTAGTGGGTGCGGGCGCCGTCGTCGTTGTCGAGGGCGAAGTTCACCGCCTCGATCCGCTCCATATAGTTGGAGTTATGGCCAATGGAGTGAGATTTTCCGACAGAGTATGACGAATGTTCACTTAACTCTTGTTCCAGCGGCGCCAGGAAGGTAGAGAAGATGTCGATCATGAAACCATTGGAGGTGGCGAGGATCTCACGAATGTCCTGATTGACGATGGTGTCGAAAATGATCGGACGAAATCCGTCTTTTTCGGCCGCCAGATTGATTTGTTGTACCATGGCTCGCGCTTTATCCACGCTATCGATATAGGGTCGCGTGAATTTGCTGAAGGTAATGTTTTCGAACTGCGCCAGCAGGCTTTGACCCAGGGTTTCGGCTGTAATGCCGGTGCCGTCGGAGATAAAGAAAGCAGATCGTTTCATTTGAGCCTTGGGCCTTAAGCTGATGACGAATCTTGGATATGATAGGCGCGATTTTGCCGTCCCGCAGTGGGCCGCATTCTCACTTATTTTCCAGGTCCAGGCCACAAACGCCGGTAACCGCTCCTACTGAGCCGCCGGCGTCCTGAGCTTTTCCAACACAGAAAGTGGAGAGATCACCTTGGTAGAGTACGTAGTTTCCCTCGATAAGCTCGGCGTCCATGATGTAGAGCACGTAGGGGGCAAGAACGCATCCCTGGGCGAGATGATCAGTAATCTTGCGGGCGCCGGTGTATCGGTGCCAGGTGGTTTTGCCACCACCGCCCAGGCTTACCGTGATTTCCTCGAGTTGAGCGGCCTCAACGATCAGATCCATGCCGCCCTCGATGCGCTGGACGTCGATGACGTCAACGCCCTGGCCAAGACTGGCGCCCAGATCCGTCAATGGATCATGGAAGCCGAGTTCCCCGAGAAGCTCAACGCCGAGATCCGCACCGCGTTTGCCACGCTGTCGGCCGGTAACCCCGACATGGCTGTCGCCGTGCGCTCCTCGGCCACCGCCGAAGACCTGCCGGACGCCTCCTTTGCCGGCCAGCAAGAAACCTTCCTGAACATCCGCGGCGTGGAAAACGTGATCCGCGCAGCCAAGGAAGTGTTTGCCTCCCTCTTTAACGACCGTGCTATTTCCTACCGCGTACACCAGGGTTTCGACCACAAGCTGGTGGCCCTGTCTGCCGGTGTGCAGCGCATGGTGCGTTCGGAAACCGGCACCGCCGGCGTGATGTTCACCCTGGACACCGAATCGGGCTTCCGCGACGTGGTGTTCATCACCGGCGCCTACGGCCTCGGCGAAACCGTCGTACAAGGCGCGGTGAACCCGGACGAATTCTACGTCCACAAACACACCCTTGAAGCCGGCCGCCCGGCCATCCTGCGCCGCAACCTGGGCAGCAAGGCGATCAAGATGATCTACGGCGACGAGGCCAAGGCCGGTCGCTCGGTGAAAACCGTTGATGTCGACAAGGCCGAACGCGCGCGTTTCTGCCTGACCGACGCCGAAGTCAGCGAACTGGCCAAACAAGCGATGATCATCGAGAAGCACTACAAGTGCCCGATGGACATCGAATGGGCCAAGGACGGCGACGACGGCAAGCTGTACATCGTCCAGGCCCGCCCTGAGACCGTGAAGAGCCGCACCTCGGCCAACGTCATGGAACGCTACCTGTTGAAAGAAACCGGCACCGTGCTGGTGGAGGGCCGTGCCATCGGCCAGCGCATCGGCGCCGGCAAGGTGCGGATCATCAAGGACGTGTCCGAGATGGACAAGGTCCAGCCAGGCGACGTGCTGGTCTCCGACATGACCGACCCGGACTGGGAACCGGTGATGAAGCGCGCCAGCGCCATCGTCACCAACCGTGGCGGGCGTACCTGCCACGCGGCGATCATCGCCCGCGAGCTGGGGATTCCGGCAGTGGTCGGTTGCGGTAACGCCACCCAACTGTTGAAAGACGGCCAGGGCGTGACCGTGTCCTGCGCTGAAGGCGACACCGGCTTCATCTTCGAAGGTGAGCTGGGCTTCGATATCAAGCAAAACTCCATCGACGCCATGCCCGACCTGCCGTTCAAGATCATGATGAACGTCGGCAACCCGGACCGCGCCTTCGATTTCGCGCAATTGCCGAACGCCGGTGTGGGCCTGGCCCGCCTGGAGTTCATCATCAACCGCATGATCGGTGTGCACCCCAAGGCTCTGCTGAACTACGACGGCCTGCCGCCGGACATCAAGGAAAGCGTCGACAAGCGCATCGCCGGCTACAACGACCCGGTGGGCTTCTACGTCGAGAAGCTGGTGGAAGGCATCAGCACCCTGGCAGCGGCGTTCTACCCGAAAAAGGTCATCGTGCGCCTGTCGGACTTCAAGTCCAACGAGTACGCCAACCTGATCGGCGGCAAGCTTTACGAGCCGGAAGAAGAAAACCCGATGCTGGGCTTCCGTGGCGCCTCGCGCTACATCAGCGAAGCCTTCCGCGACTGCTTCGAGCTGGAATGCCGTGCCCTCAAGCGCGTGCGCAACGAGATGGGTCTGACCAACGTCGAAATCATGGTGCCGTTCGTGCGCACCCTGGGTGAAGCGAGCCAGGTGGTGGACCTGCTGGCTGAAAACGGCCTGTCCCGTGGCGAGAACGGCCTGCGCGTCATCATGATGTGCGAGCTGCCATCCAATGCCATCCTGGCTGAAGAATTCCTGGAGTTCTTCGACGGCTTCTCCATCGGTTCCAACGACCTGACCCAGCTGACCCTGGGCCTGGACCGCGACTCCGGGATCATCGCCCACCTGTTCGACGAGCGTAACCCTGCGGTCAAGAAGCTGCTGGCCAACGCCATCCAGGCGTGCAACAAGGCCGGCAAGTACATCGGGATCTGCGGCCAAGGCCCTTCCGATCACCCGGACCTGGCCAAGTGGCTGATGGAGCAGGGCATCGAAAGCGTCTCGCTGAACCCCGATTCCGTACTGGAAACCTGGTTCTTCCTGGCTGAAGGCCAAGCCCAGGCGTAACACGCAACACCCAAAAGTGCCGGTCAACCTTGCGGTTGGCCGGCATTTCTCATTCTGTACAGGGCGGAACTCCTTCCGGACGCCGCCCTTTTTTGTGCAAGAGCATTATGCAAAGCAGCAGCAACCTGTTTCCCGTCGCCTTGATCAGCGCTGAGCGTCGTGGCGACCTGAGTGAAGATGTGTATCGGCTGAAACCCGGCAACAGCCCTGACGGTACCGTCGAGCTGGCCGTGACCCGCCTGGGCCTGGCTGACGTCCCGGAAAACCGGGGCGTGCCGGTGGTTTTGTTGCATGGCAGTTTTTCCAACCGCCGCTTCTGGTACTCGCCCAAGGGGATCGGCCTGGGCGCCTACCTGGCGCGCGAAGGGTTTGACGTCTGGATCCCGGAAATGCGCGGTCACGGGCTGTCCCGGCGCAATCAGGACTACGCCAGGAATCGTGTCGCCGACTATGCTCGCTACGACTTGCCGGCCATTGCCGCCTTCGTGCGTGAGCAAAGCGGGCAGATTCCCCACTGGATCGGGCATTCCCTGGGTGGCACAACCCTGGCTGCGGCCTTGGGTGGGCAGCACCTTGGCGCGCCGGCAGTGGCCTCGGTGGCGCTGTTTGGCTGCCAAGTCAGTCGCACGCATTGGCCGTTGAAGTTGCCACCGGTGGAGTGGACCGGTCGCCTGCTCTTGAAACGTTTCGGCCAATTGTCCGGCGCTCGGTGGAAACGCGGCCCGGAGGACGAGCCGGCGGGTGTATTGATTGAAGCCATGCGCTGGAATGGGCTGTTCGGCCGCTTTGGCGAAGGTAAGCAGGATTGGTGGAAAGGCCTGGCCGAGGTTGACGTGCCGCTGTTGGCGGTGAGCGCCGCCGGCGATCACCAGGACCCGGACTGGGCCTGTCGCAAGCTCTTTGAGCAGGTCGGCTCCGAGCATCGCCAATACCTGTGCCTGGGGCGCCAGCAAGGGTTCAGCGGGGATTTCGGGCATGTCGAGATGCTCGTCAGCAAGGCCGCCCAGGCTGAAGTGTGGCCGCTGGTGACGCGCTGGTTGAAAAATCCGCTTACACCTCTGCTGGGGGCGCAGGCGCAGGAACTGGCAGCGGTTTGAGCGCAAGGCTCTATCAGGGGCGTTTCGCTTGTTTGCCGTAGAGGCTAAGATATGACGCGTTGGGTGGTTCTGGTCATATTCAGTCGCGCAGTGGGTCTTGCGTTGCTATCCGATGGGCCTGACTATTCGGCCCGGATTAAAGAACCTTCACGGCAAAGCGTTTCCAGATGTAAGTAAACAGTGGGATGTTTGACACCTTCTTTCACCTACAGGAGTTTCTCGATGAACCATTACCTTACCCCCGACCTGTGTGACGCCTATCCGGAGCTGGTGCAGGTGGTTGAGCCGATGTTCAGCAATTTCGGCGGCCGGGACTCCTTTGGTGGCGAGATCGTGACCATCAAGTGCTTTGAAGACAATTCCCTGGTCAAGGAACAAGCCGAACTCAATGGGGCCGGCAAGGTGCTGGTGGTCGATGGTGGGGGTTCCCTGCGCCGCGCGTTGCTGGGCGACATGATCGCCGAGAAAGCCGCGAAAAACGGCTGGGAAGGGCTGGTGATCTACGGCTGCATCCGCGATGTCGACGTAATCGCCCAGACCGATCTGGGCGTGCAGGCCCTGGCCAGCCACCCGATGAAGACTGATAAGCGCGGTATTGGCGATTTGAACGTGGCGGTGACATTCGCCGGCGTGACCTTCCGCCCGGGCGAGTACGTGTACGCCGACAATAACGGTGTGATCGTCTCCCCCAGCCCGCTGAAGATGCCTGAATAAACAGCAGTAGCCGACAGGGGTGAGGATGTTCGAGGAAGAAAACGCGCAGTGGGGGCTGGTGCATGCCCTGGTGCTGGACGGTAAAGGTGGTGCGCGTTCGATTGCCCGGACAGAGCTTGATGAGCTGCAACTGCAGCCTCAGGAAAGCCTGTGGCTGCATTGGGACCGTAGCCATCCCCAGACCCAGACCTGGTTGCGCAAATCCAGCGGCCTCAGCGAATTCGCCTGTGACCTGCTGCTGGAGGAGAACACTCGCCCACGCCTGTTGCCGCTGCCGGATGCCGAACTGCTGCTGTTTTTGCGCGGGGTCAACCTCAATCCCGGCGCCGAACCGGAAGACATGGTCTCGGTGCGGATCTTTGCCTCGGCAGCGCGGGTGATTTCCCTGCGTTTGCGCCCATTGCGCGCCACCGACGAGTTGCTGGTGCAACTGGCAGACGGCAAGGGGCCGAAGACTTCCTCGGAACTGGTCCTGTATATGGCGCAGTACCTGACCAACAAGGTTCAGGATCTGGTCAGCGACTTATCCGAAATCGTCGATATCGAAGAAGAAAAACTGGATGCCGACGAACGGTATACTCCGGAGCACGGCAGCGTTTTGCAGATCCGTCGGCGCGCCGCCGGGCTTAAACGTTTCCTGTCGCCGCAGCGGGATATTTTCGCGCAGTTGACCCGGATCAAATTGCCCTGGTTCTGTGACGACGATGCTGACTACTGGAACGAATTGAACAACAGCCTGACCCGCTACCTGGAAGAGCTTGAGCTGGCCCGGGAGCGCGTGGGGCTTGTGCTGGAGACCGAAGACCGGCGTTTGAGCCTGCGCATGAACCGCACCATGTACCGCTTCGGGATCATCACCGGGATCTTCCTGCCGATGAGTTTCCTGACCGGTTTGCTGGGCATCAATGTAGGCGGAATTCCGTTCTCTTCCAGCCCTTACGGGTTCCTGATTGCCTGCCTGATGATGGTCACGGTGGCGGTCGGGCAATGGTGGTTGTTTCGACGGTTACGTTGGGTTTGAGCTGAATGTGACCTGAACGTGGAAAGAGGTCATGTGACCCGAAGAATTTTACCCTCGTCTTTTAAATCACTTGCGAGAGGTTTTTTATGCACGATCCGTTCGAACAGTCTTTGCGTGACATGCTCAATGCCTCGCCGTCCAACCGGGACGACGATGCTTGCCTGGGTCGCGTCTTGAAAACCGCCAACCGCCAGGTCGGGGCGGGGGATCTGTTCGGTCTGCTTGGCCGCTGGTTGCCGGCGTTGATGATGGCCTTGAACAATGGTTCGGCCCATGTCTCACCGGTTTCCCGTCGTAAACCTCTTGCTCGCACTGCTGATAAGGCTGAATGAATATGGAACTCGATCTCTGGACCCAGAGTCTGGTAACTGCAATGACTGCGTTGTGGACCAAGGTGGCGAATTTCATTCCCAACCTGTTTGGTGCACTGGTGGTGGTACTGCTGGGTTTTGTCGTGGCCAAGCTGCTCGACACCCTGCTTTCCAAATTGCTGGCTAAGCTGGGTCTTGATCGATTGATGGGTGGCACCGGCCTGACCAAGATTTTGGGGCGTGCCGGGTTGCAAGTGCCGATCTCGACACTGATCGGCAAGATCGTTTATTGGTTTGTTTTGCTGATTTTTCTGGTTTCTGCGGCTGAATCCCTTGGACTTGAGCGAGTTTCAGCTACGCTCGACATGCTGGCGCTGTATTTGCCGAAAGTATTCGGTGGCGCGCTGGTGTTGCTGGTAGGGGTTTTGCTGGCGCAACTGGCCAATGGCCTGGTGCGTGGCGCGGCTGAAGGCGTGGGTCTGGATTACGCCAGCGGCCTGGGGCGAATTGCCCAGGGTCTGGTGATTATCATCAGTATTTCGGTCGCGATCAGCCAGCTGGAGGTCAAGACCGACCTGCTGAACCATGTGATTGTGATTGTTTTGATTACCGTTGGTCTGGCCGTTGCGCTGGCCATGGGACTGGGAAGCCGGGAAATTGCCGGGCAGATTCTTGCGGGAATCTATGTGCGTGAGCTATATCAGGTTGGGCAACAAGTGCGTGTGGGCGAGGTCGAAGGGCAGATCGAGGAGATCGGCACGGTCAAGACGACAGTGCTGACGGACGATGGCGAACTGGTTTCGCTTTCGAACCGGATCCTGCTGGAACAGCATGTGACTAGCCGCTAACCCGGCGAATCCTGCTAATGTACGCCGCCGCAAACCTGGGTATCCAGGCCATGGCGGACATTGACCTGACTGTCGGCACGACTTGTTTTGAATAAAGCCCAAACGCTGTCCACGCGCTATGACCCCCGTGAGCTCTCTGATGAGGAGTTGGTCGCGCGCTCGCACACGGAGCTGTTTCACGTAACACGCGCGTACGAAGAATTGATGCGCAGGTATCAACGCACTCTGTTCAACGTTTGTTCAAGGTATTTAGGGAACGATAGAGATGCGGATGATGTCTGTCAGGAAGTGATGCTCAAGGTGCTATACGGCCTGAAGAACTTCGAGGGAAAATCGAAGTTCAAGACATGGCTCTATAGCATCACGTACAACGAGTGCATCACGCAGTATCGGAAGGAACGGCGAAAGCGTCGCTTGATGGATGCTTTGAGTCTGGACCCCCTTGAGGAAGCGTCTGAGGAAAAGGCGCCTACCCCGGAAGAAAAGGGCGGACTCGATCGCTGGTTGGTGCATGTGAATCCGATTGATCGGGAAATTCTGGTGCTACGATTTGTCGCAGAGCTGGAGTTTCAGGAGATCGCTGACATCATGCATATGGGTTTGAGTGCTACAAAAATGCGTTACAAACGCGCTCTTGATAAATTACGTGAGAAATTTGCGGGCAGCACTGAAACTTAGTGCGTGGCAAATATCTCTTACGTGTAGGCAAGTTCTGTTAGACTTGTCGCCGAGTTGTCCCCCGGTATGTGGGACTGCTTTACAATCACCAGATGGGGATTTAACGGATGAAACTGAAAAACACCTTGGGCTTGGCCATTGGTACTCTTATTGCTGCCACTTCTGTCGGCGCTCTGGCACAAGGCCAAGGCGCAGTTGAAGGCCAGCTGTTTTACAAAAAGCAGTTCAACGATAGCGTCAAACATATCGAAGACGGCTTCAATCCTGGCGCCAGCATCGGTTACTTCCTGACCGACGACGTGTCGATCAACCTGAACTACGACACTACCAACCACACCCGTTCGAACGACGGTACTGGCAACCAGAAGATCAAAGGTGATACCGGCAGCGTTACTGCCCAGTACCACTTCGGTCAAGCTGGCGTCGACTCCCTGCGTCCATACGTAGAGGGCGGTTTCGGCCACCAGAGCCGTACCAACGTTGAAGCTGATGGTCACAAAGGTCGCGATCAATCGACCCTGGCTATCGCTGGCGCTGGTGTGAAGTACTACTTCACCGACAACCTGTTCGCACGTGCTGGTGTTGAAGCTGACTACGCTATCGACAACGGCAAGTGGGACTACTCCGCACTGGTTGGCCTGGGCGTAAACTTCGGCGGCAACGCTGGCAAAACTGCTCCAGCTCCTACCCCAGCACCAGCTCCAGAGCCAACCCCAGAGCCAGAAGCTCCGGTTGCTCAGGTTGTTCGTGTTGAGCTGGACGTGAAGTTCGACTTCGACAAGTCGGTTGTTAAGCCTAACAGCTACGGCGACGTGAAAAACCTCGCTGACTTCATGAAACAGTACCCACAAACCACCACCGTTGTTGAAGGTCACACTGACTCCGTCGGTCCTGACGCTTACAACCAGAAGCTGTCCCAGCGTCGTGCTGACGCTGTTAAGCAAGTCCTGGTCAAAGACGGTATTGCTCCTAACCGTGTAAGCTCGGTTGGTTATGGCAAATCCCGCCCAGTTGCTGACAACGCAACTGAAGCTGGCCGTGCTATCAACCGTCGCGTAGAAGCCTCGGTAGAAGCACAAGCAGCTCAGTAATTACTGAGTTGTAGAAAAAAGCCCGGCTTAGGCCGGGCTTTTTTTCGCCTGTAATTTGCCTCAGGCCGTGGCGCTGGCCAGGGCCGCAAGCGCCTGCGTCGCTTGCGCAACCCGGCCAATCACCAGGATAGCCGGGCTCTTGAGCGCGAATTCGTGCGCATCATCCTGCATCCGGCCGAGGCTGCTGCGGCATTCGCGCTGTTGTGGCAGCGAAGCGTTTTCAATCATCGCCACCGGCATGTCATCGCTCATGCCACCTTCCAGCAATTGGCGGCGGATTTCCCCCAGTTTCGCCACCCCCATATAGATCACCAGCGTCGTGCCGCCCTCGGCCAGGGCCCGCCAATTGAGGCTGCTGTCGTCCTGGGTATGGGCCGTGACCAACGTGACGCCACGGCTGACACCGCGCAACGTCAGCGAGATATCGCAGTTCGTTGCCCCGGCCAGCCCTGCCGTAATGCCGTTGACCAACTCCACTTCCACCCCTTGCTGCCTGAGCCACGCCGCCTCTTCGCCGCCGCGACCAAAAATGCACGGGTCTCCGCCCTTGAGCCGCACCACGCATTTACCCTGCCGGGCATAACGCAACATCAGGCGATGGATAAACGCCTGTGGGGTGGAACGGCAGCCACCGCGTTTGCCCACGGTGATCAGCCGTGCAGCGGGGCAATGCTCCAGCAGCGCCGGGTTGACCAGATCATCGATCAGCACCACATCGGCTTCCCGCAGGGCTCTCACCGCCTTGAGTGTCAGCAGTTCCGGATCGCCGGGGCCTGCGCCCACCAGCCAGACTTTTGCGCTCATATGCTTGCCTCACACTCTGATCGCGATTGGCTGCTTGCCGCTCGCCAATAACCGTTTGATTTCCGGCACACAGGAGCCGCATTGCGTGCCGCAACCCAGTTCCTGCTTCAGCCCGTTCAGGTCCAGGCCCCGGGCAATGCCGGCGCAGACCGCGCTTTCGCTGACGTTCTTGCAGTTGCACAGCGTCTTGTTGCTGCTCGAGCCGCCCCCCGGTGGCGCACTCAATGGTGCCAACAACCAGCGGCGTAACTGCTCATCGGTGCGACCTTCCAGCCACAGGCTTTGCAGCCAGTGGCGAGCCAGGGTTTCGCCAGCCAGGCGGATCGCGGTGATACGGCCTTTTTCAATCTTTACCCGCTTGCCAATGGAGCGCCGCGGGTCGTCGTACGCCATCACGGGGCCGTCGTTGAGGCCCAGCAGTTGGTCGATATGCTTGAGCAGTTCAAGGGCGGGCGCCTCGTGATGCGCCGCACGAATCAGCAGGGCAGGCCGCTCGCGTCCGGTCAGGCTCAGGCTGACGTAGGCAAAGCCGTCACACAGCGGTCGCAACGCTTCGAAGTGTTGCTGCACATCGCCTTCAATCAGCGCAAACAAGTGCCAGGGCAGCCGCACCGCCTCCAGGCGCACGCCGCTGTGCTTGAGTTCCGGCTGTTTGGACAGCGGGTCGAATGCCGGCTGGGTCAGCGCATTTACGCCGCCTTTAAGAAAACGGTCGCCCCAGTGCATCGGCAGGAAAGCCTGGCCGGGACGCACGCTGTCATCGCTGCCGACGGCCACAATCACGCTGCCGCGCCGGCTTTTCAGGCTGACCAGATCACCTTCCTTCAAGCGATGGCGACGCAGTTCGTCCGGGTTCAGGCTGAGCACTGCTTCACTGACATGGCCGAACAGCTGCGCAGCGGTGCCGGTGCGGCTCATGCCATGCCATTGGTCCCGCAGGCGGCCGGTGATCAGGGTGAGTGGGAAGCGCGCGTCACGCTGCTCCTTGGCGGCGCGATAAGGGTCGGCGACAAAGTGCGCGCGGCCAGTCTCCGTAGGGAAAAATCCGTCGGTGTACAGCCTTGGTGTTCCGCCCACCGCATCGGCCGGGAATGGCCATTGCTGCGGGCCTATCCGGTCCAGCAGCGCGTGGCTGATACCCGACAGGTCCAGGTCACGCCCACGGGTCAGCAGCTTGTATTCATCAAAGATCTGCGCCGGTTGCTCAAAGGCAAAAAGCCCCGATTTTTCGGGACAAAGACGCTGCTCCAGGCGTTGGGCGAAATCCACGGTGATTGCCCAGTCCGGCCGCGCTTCTCCAGGTGGGGCGATGGCTCGGCGAACGTGGGAAATGCGCCGCTCAGAGTTGGTCACTGTGCCTTCCTTCTCGCCCCAGCTCGCGGCTGGCAGCAACAGGTCGGCGTAACGCGCCGTCTCGGTTGTACGAAAGGCTTCCTGTAGCACCACGAACGGACACGCTTCCAGGGCCTGGCGCACGGTGTTCTGGTCGGGTAGGGATTGGGCGGGGTTGGTGCACGCGATCCACAAGGCCTTGATCTTGCCGGCCTGCATCTGTTCAAACAATTCGATGGCGGTCAGCCCGGTGCTGGCCGGCAGTTGGTCGACCCCCCAATACGCGGCTACTTCTGCCCGATGTTCGGGGTTGGCAGCCTCACGATGGCCAGGCAGTAAATTCGACAAACTGCCGGTTTCCCGCCCACCCATGGCATTCGGCTGACCCGTCAGGGAGAAAGGTCCGCAGCCAGGGCGGCCGATGGTGCCGGTCGCCAAATGCAGGTTAATCAAGGCGCTGTTCTTCGCGCTGCCGGCGGTGGACTGATTGAGCCCCATGCACCACAACGACAGAAAACTCGCCGAGGTGCCGACCCATTCCGCACACAGACGCAGTTGCTCGACACTGATCCCGCACAACTGCGTGACCATTTGCGGTGTGTAGTCGTGAACCAGGCGTTTGAGTTCGACCAGGCCGTCGGTATGGGCCTGGATAAAGTCGCGGTCGATCCAGTCTTCCCACAACAACAAGTGCAGGATCCCATGGAACAATGCGACATCCGTACCCGGCAAAATCGCCAGATGCAGGTCCGCCAAGTCGCAGGTGTCGGTGCGCCGGGGATCAATTACCAGCACTTTCATCTGTGGCCGGCGGGCCTTGGCTTCCTCCAGGCGTCGGAACAACACCGGATGCGCGTAGGCCATATTGCTGCCGACGATCATCACGCAGTCGCTCGACTCCAGGTCCTCGTAGCTGCACGGTGGCGCGTCGGCCCCCAGGCTGCGCTTGTAGCCGACCACCGCCGAAGACATGCACAGCCGCGAGTTGCTGTCGATGTTGTTGGTGCCCACCAGCGCCCGCGCCAGTTTGTTGAAGCTGTAGTAATCCTCGGTCAGCAACTGCCCGGAAATATAGAACGCGACGCTGTCCGGCCCGTGTTCAGCGATGGTTTCGGCAAACACGTTCGCCGCGTGCTCCAGGGCGGTATCCCAGTCGGTGCGGCTGCGGGCCAGGCCTTTGCCCAGCCGCAGTTCCGGGTACAACGCGCGGGCCGCGAGGTCTCCGGTGAGGTGCAGGCTGGAGCCCTTGCTGCACAATTTTCCGAAGTTGGCCGGATGACTCGGATCGCCACTGACGCCGAGGATCTGCGAGCCATCATGCTCGATCAGTACGCCGCAACCGACCCCGCAGTAGCAGCAGGTGGACGCGGTGGTCTGGCGGTTCATCAACCGGCGTCCCGCAGGGCCAACATCACCCGGCCGTTTTCCACGCGGGCCGGGTGGTGATGGGCGCAGCCGACGTCCGGTGCCTGGGCCTCCCCGGACTCCAGGTCGATCTGCCAGTTGTGCAGCGGGCAGGCCACGCGCTTGCCGTAGATCAAGCCTTGGGACAGCGGGCCACCCTTGTGCGGGCAGCGGTCGTCGAGGGCGAAAACCTCGTCGTCACTGGTACGAAAAATCGCGATGTCGCCTTTTGGCCCGCTGATGATGCGCGAGCCCAGGGCGTTGATTTCTTCGAGGGCGCAGATATCCAGCCAGTTCATGCCGGCACCTCCAGCAGTTTGACGGGGAGGGTGTCGAATTCCTTTTTCAGCAGCGGCTGTTCCAGGCGTTCTTTCCACGGGTCCTGCTCGAACGACAGGGAGAATTGCAGGCGTTCATTCAGTGCCTGGCGCCGCGCCGGGTCTTCCAGTACAGCCTTCTTGATGTGCTCCATGCCGACCCGTTGCAGGTAGTGCACGGTGCGCTCCAGGTAGAAGGCCTCTTCCCGGTAGAGCTGTAGGAAAGCGCCGTTGTATTCGCGCACTTCTTCGGCGGTTTTCAGCTTGACGAAGAACTCGGCGACTTCAGTCTTGATCCCGCCGTTACCGCCGATGTACATCTCCCATCCCGAATCGACGCCGATGATTCCCACGTCCTTGATCCCCGCTTCCGAGCAGTTGCGCGGGCAGCCGGACACTGCAAGCTTGACCTTGTGGGGCGACCACATATTGAACAGGTCATGTTCCAGCTCAATCCCCAGTTGCGTCGAGTTCTGCGTACCAAAGCGGCAGAACTCGCTGCCGACGCAGGTCTTCACGGTGCGGATGGATTTGCCGTAGGCGTGGCCGGATGGCATATCGAGGTCTTTCCACACGCCGGGCAAGTCCTGCTTCTTGATGCCGAGCAAATCGATGCGCTGCCCGCCGGTAACCTTGACCATCGGCACGTTGTACTTGTCGGCCACATCAGCGATGCGCCGCAGTTCCGACGGATTGGTCACACCACCCCACATCCGCGGGACTACCGAATAGGTGCCGTCTTTCTGAATATTGGCGTGGGCGCGTTCGTTGATCAGGCGCGATTGCGGATCGTCTTTTGCCTCGCCGGGCCAAGTGGAGATCAGGTAGTAGTTGAGTGCCGGGCGGCAGGTGGCACAGCCGTTCGGGGTGCGCCAGTTCAGGTAGCTCATGGTGCCGGCGATGGTCAGCAGGTGCTGGTCGCGGATGGCCTGGCGGATTTGCCCGTGGTTGAGGTCGCTGCAGCCGCAGATGGCTTTTTCGCTTTTCGGTTTGACGTCCGCCGCGCCGCCCACGGTGTTGATCAGGATCTGTTCCACCAGCCCGGCGCAGGAACCGCAGGAACTGGCAGCCTTGGTGTGCTTCTTCACGTCGTCGACGCTGAACAGACCGTGTTCCTGAATCGCCTTGACGATGGTGCCCTTGCACACGCCGTTGCAGCCGCAGACTTCGGCGGTGTCGGCCATGCTCATGGCTTTGTCCTGGCCTTGGTGGCCTACATCGCCCAAAGCATTTTCACCGAACATCAGGTGATCGCGGATCTCGCCAATGGCATGGTTCTCACGGATCTGCCGGAAATACCAGCCGCCGTCAGCCGTATCGCCGTACAGGCAGGCGCCGACGAGGATGTCGTCCTTGATCACCAGCTTCTTGTACACACCGCCAATCGGGTCGGAAAGCGTGATGGTCTCCGTGCCTTCGCCGCCCATGAAGTCCCCGGCGGAGAACAGGTCGATGCCGGTGACTTTCAATTTGGTCGAAGTCACCGAGCCTTGATAGCGCGCGAAACCCAGTTGGGCGAGGTGGTTGGCGCAGACCTTGGCCTGCTCGAACAGCGGTGCCACCAGGCCGTAGGCAATCCCGCGATGGCTGGCGCATTCGCCGATGGCATAGATGCGCGGGTCGTAGGTTTGCAGGGTGTCGTTGACCAGAATCCCGCGGTGGCACGGGATGCCGGATTTTTCCGCGAGTTCGGTGTTGGGGCGGATGCCCGCAGCCATCACCACCAGGTCGGCGGGGATCACATCGCCATTCTTGAATTGCACCGAGCCGACGCGGCCGTTGCCGGCGTCATGCAGCGCCTCGGTCTGCTCCTTCAAGCGAAACACCAGGCCACGGCTTTCCAGTTCGGTTTGCAGCAACTGGCCGCTGGTCTTGTCCAGTTGCCGTTCCAGCAGCCATTCGCCGATATGCACCACGGTCACGTGCATGCCACGCAGCATCAGGCCGTTGGCGGCCTCCAGGCCCAGCAGGCCGCCGCCGATGACGACCGCGTGCTTGTGGGTCTTGGCGGTGTCGATCATGGCCTGGGTGTCGGCGATGTCGCGGTAGCCGATCACACCCTGCAACGTATTGCCCGGGATCGGCAGGATAAACGGCGTGGAGCCGGTGGCGATCAGCAGGCGATCGTACTCGGCCTCGCTGCCGTCTTCGGCGATGACTTTGCGTTTGACCCGGTCGATCTGCACCACTTTGCGGTTAAGCAACAGCTTGATGTTGTTATCGAGGTACCAGCTCAAATCATTGAGCACGATCTCTTCGAAGGTCTGCTCACCGGCCAGCACCGGCGACAGCAAAATGCGGTTGTAATTGGTGTGGGGCTCGGCGCCGAAAACGGTGATGTCGTACAGGTCGCTGCTCAGCTTGAGCAATTCTTCAAGGGTGCGAACCCCGGCCATGCCGTTGCCGATCATCACCAGTTTGAGTTTCTTCATGTCGTTCTCCGCAGTGGCTCGACAAATCGTGCGCAACAAAAAAAGGCGTCCCCGCTATGTAAGTAGCGAGGACGCCTTTGTCCTGGTCCCGTTCTCTCGGGAAGCCCGACCTTCGACGTTGAAGGTGCGGCTATATGTGTGTTGATGGGAAAGCTAATGCAGCGGTTGTGCCAAGTAGGATTTTGGCCGGTTTTGTTAAGTGGCGCGGCGATGTATCGAGAAATTTCGCCTCTTAGTGGTGCAACAGCCAGTACAACAGCACCAGATTGATCAGCAACGACAGCACGGCCAACGTTTGCCAGACCTTCAGCGGTTCGCGCTCCAGCAGCGGTTTTGGTCGCGTGCTCAACTCGCGGCGATCCGCCTGCTCCAGTACCAGCAACCATTCCTCGGCAGTTTCATAACGTTGCTCGGGTTGCGCGGCGACTGCGCGCTCCAGGCTCTGTTGCAGCCAGTCGGGCAGGTCGGGGCGGTAGCGGCTGGCGCCGACAAGCGTAGTGAACCTGGGACGCTGGAAAGCTTCGATTTCGCCGTAGGGGTAATGCCCGGTGAGCAGGTAATACAAGGTCACACCGACGCTATACAAGTCCTGTTGCGGGGTAGGGCGTTCGCCGTTGAAGGCTTCCGGGGCGATAAAGCTTGGCGTGCCAGGCAACAGGTGCGCGCGATCCTCCGAGAGCCCGGGGCAGTAGGCCAGGCCGAAGTCCAGCACACGCAATTCGCCATCCTCTCCCAGCAGCAGGTTTTCCGGCTTGATGTCGCGGTGCAGGATCTGCCGGCGGTGCAGCAGCCCGACGGCACGCAACAGGCGCTCGGCCAGGGTTTGCCACTGCGCCAGGGGCAATGGGCCCTGGTGCTTGAACAGTTCGGCCAGGGTTTGGCCGGAGTATTCACGCATCACGTAGTACAAATGCTGACGGCCACTGGCTGGATGGACTTCAGGGAACGCGCGGCCGGCGACCCGGCGCAGGAACCATTCCTCTGACAGCAATGCCTGGGCGGCGAACACGTCATCGTCGTGGCTGAGCGGCAAGGTCTTCAGCAGCCACGCCTGTTGATGGGCATCGCGCACCCGATAGAGCAAGGATTGGCGGCTTTGCCCCAACAGCGACTCTACGTGCCAGCCTTCGAAGCGCTGGCCGGGTTTCAGAGGGGGCGGCAGTGGCCATTGCTGCAACTGCACCAGCGCATCGCCGAGGGTGGCGGCGCCAAGCTGGTCGACGCGGACCAGCAGGGCGCTGGCGTTGTCCTGGCTACCGGCCAGGTGCGCGGCGCTGACCAGGGTGTTTACCGCGAGGTCCAGGTCCGACTGTTCCCGCAGGATTGCGCTGATGTTGTTGTCATCCAGGGTCGCCCACACGCCGTCGCTGAGCAGCAGGAAACACTCGCCTGCCCGCAACTCGCCGTCGAGGAAATCCAGCACCAGATGCTGATCCAGGCCCATGGCGCGCTTGAGCACATGCTGCATGCCCGGTTGCTCCCACACATGCTCCTGGCTCAGGCGCTGCAACTGGCCATCGAGCCAGCGATACACCCGGCAATCACCCACATGAGCCAGGGTAAAACGCTGGCCGCGAAACACCAGGGCGCTGAGGGTGGTCAGCAACGGCTGGCCGCCGCCGTTGGCTTGCAGCCAGCGATTCTGGGCCACCAGCAAGCGTTCCAGGGCCTGGGCCACGCCCCAGGTTTGCGGCGTGGCGTAATAGTCCAGGGCCAGGGCTTGCAAGGTCGAGCGCGCAGCCAGTCCGCCATCGGCGCATTGGCTGACGCCATCGGCGATGGCACACAGGTAGCCTTTGCTGGCGGCCAGCTCCGGGGCGGGGGTGACCAGGAGCAAGGCGTCCTGGTTTTCCTGCCGTGGGCCGGTGGCGCTGGCTTGGGCGAAGCTCAGTTGCAGGCTCATCAGACCCGTGCAGCCGTCACCGCAGCCGAGCCCCAGGTGGTTCTCCAGCGACGCTTGACGCCGTACAGGCCGAACCAGGCCAGCACGCCCAGGCTGGCGAACAACCACAGCGCCAACTGATAGCTGCCGGTGCTTTGCTTGATCGCGCCCATGCCCGCCGCCAGGGCGAAACCGCCGATGCCGCCGGCCATGCCGATCAGGCCGGTCATCACACCAATCTCGCGGTGAAAGCGTTGGGGCACCAGTTGGAAGACTGCACCGTTACCGGCACCCAAACCGAGCATGGTGCACACAAAAAGCGCCAGTGCTGCGTAGGAGCTTGGCAGGTTGAACCCCACCGCCGCGATGCAGATCGCTGCCACGCCGTACATGCCGAGCAGGGTGCGAATCCCGCCGAAACGGTCGGCCAGGGCGCCGCCCAAAGGCCGCATCAGGCTGCCGCCGAATACGCAGGCGGCGGTGTAGTAGCCGGCGGTGACCGGGCTCAGGCCGTATTGGTCGTTGAAATAGCCGGGCAGGGCGCTGGCCAGGCCGATGAAACCACCGAAGGTCACACTGTAGAAGAACATGAACCACCAACTGTCGCGGTCGCCCAGGGCTTTGAAGTAGTCGGCCATGGACTTGGCCTTGGGTCGTTGCGGGGCGTTGCGGGCGAGCCAGGCGAAGACGATCAGCGTCAGGATCAGCGGGATCAGTGCGAAGCCGAACACATTGCTCCAGCCAAACGCGGCGGCGAGCACTGGTGCCAGCAGGGCAGCAAACACCGTCCCGGAGTTGCCGGCGCCGGCGATGCCCATGGCCTTGCCCTGGTGCTCGGCGGGGTACCACTGGGACGCCAGGGGCAGGGCGACGGCGAACGAGGCTCCCGCCATGCCGAGGAACATGCCCAGCAGCAGGGCTTGCTCGTAGCTGTGGATTCCGAGTTTGCAGGCGACGAACAAGGCGCCGATGACAATCACCTGGCCGATCAGGCCGGCGGTCTTGGGGGAGAGTTTGTCGGCGAGCATGCCCATCAGGAACCGCAGCACTGCGCCGGCCAGGATGGGGGTGGCGACCACCAGGCCGCGTTGTTGGGTGGTGAGGTGCAGGTCGGCGGCGATTTGTACCGCCAATGGGCCCAACAGGTACCAGACCATGAAGCTCAGGTCGAAATACAGGAACGCGGCGAACAGGGTCGGGGTGTGACCGGATTTCCAGAAGCTTGATTTCATCACGCACCTCAGCGGTAAGGGGTCTTATGAGAAGGCCTGGTGATGGAACGGCTGGGGCCGCCCCATCGGCCCCGGGCTATGGGGCCAAAACGAAAAAACGCCGCCACCGGGTTCGCTGGGGCAAACCGGGTGTGCGACGTCTTTGTCGTGGAGGGGGCAACCGCCGTTGGCTACCTGTGGGGATTCTTTAGCAAGAGGTGGGCCAACAGGGGGTGGGGGCGTTGTGGTGTGGTGTGGTGTGGTGTACATATCCGTTGCTG